>JADHTD010000029.1 GCA_016776525.1 Rhodospirillales bacterium | reverse complement strand
TTGCCATGCAGGATGCCGTCACCGACGCCGTCACCTTTCAACGGGGCATGGCCGAACGCGAAGCCGTCGATGCCCGCCAGGCCATCGAGGATGAAGGCTGTGAGGTTGTCGAATTGACGGCGGAAGAACACCAGCAGTTCGTCGATGCCGTCAAACCGCAGCATGACGAGGCGCGGGAGCAGTTCGGCGATACCATGTTTGAGATGCTGAAAGAGGCTTAGGTTTTAGGCCGCGCCCGGGTTGGCCGTTGGCAGGCGCGCTTATAATAACGATTATCCGTTTTTCGACTGCCAGTAGTCGGTTTTAAAATTTGGAATGGGTGGTCCTCTTGCTTAAAATCCGCCCAACAAGCTGACATCCCGGCTTGACCCTCATTCGATGAGAGCTTATCTGGTTCACATGTCTTTACCCGATGTGCTCCGTCATATTGATTTAATAGCAAATATGCCGTCGCAAGCTGATCCGTTTGCCCAGGATTTGCCCTAGAAGAAAAGGAAATACCATGAACCAGCGCCTCAGCGGTCTCAGCCATGAAGAAGCGACGGGAGTCGCCAAAGAAGTGTTTGCCGGGTCCGACCGCTTCCTCGGCCGTACCTCCAACCTGGTCCGCATTCTGTCCAAGCACAGCCCTTACATCGCCCGCTGGTTCTTAGGCCTGGTCTCCGCCGTCCGCCAGCCCGGCCTCGGCGCCAGCACCGACACCCGCCTGCGTAATCTGGCCAACATCAAGACCTCCATGGCCAACGCATGTGTCTATTGCACAACCCACACCTCGATCTTCGGCAAGAGCTTGGGCATCGGCGAGGCTGAATGTGAAGCCATGAGTACCGACGCTTACAAAACCAGCGATCTGTTTGACGAAAAAGACAAGGCCGTGATTGCCTGGGCAGAAGCCATGACGCTCAACACCGCCCAGCGCGACAAGCACATCTGGGAAGAAATGAAGCGCCTGTTCAACGACACCGAGATCGTCGAGATTTCCATGTCCTGCGCCATGTTCAACATGATCAACCGCTTGAACGACTCTTTCTGGACCGATCTGGAAACCGTCGAATACAACGAAAAACAGTGGAATGCCGTCGATAGCGACGTCACCATTGATGAAATCGAAGCCTATGCTGCCGGTTTCGCACCTTCTGGCGAAGCCCAGCGCAAACAGGCGGCGGAATAGACCCTAAAAATTGGCTCCGGGGTTTTGTATTCCGGTAAATGCCCCCTCACAGAGCCTGTAAATAAAAGACATCAGGAGAGAAATTGAATGGCAAATCTCGTAAATCTCGTTCACGTGTCCTGTGACCCGAGCGTCAGGGAAGAATTGCTGGATAAATTATGGGTTAACGTGCTTCAGGCACGGCAAGAGGAAGGGTGCTTCCAGTTCGACGTCTCGGTTAAATCGGATGATCCCAACGCCTTCATCTTCTATGAAGTTTATAAGGACGAAGCCGCCCTCGCTGTCCATAAGGAACAGCAATATTTCCTCGATTACTTCCAGTTCGTCACCGATATGGGCGAGAAGGTGAACCGGACCTTCACGATTTACTGGGTTGAAGATAGATAAAGAGGGATCAATCCCCCCTTTCCACAAAGGAAGGGGGATTTTGTCAGGGCCTGGACCGGGATCAAAATTCAGGAAATGCGGCGGCCGGCTCCAAAAGGAGACGACCGCACAATGCATTATTAGATGAGGATTTTGTTCGGCAAGCGGTCGGGGCGCACATCCATATAGGTGATGCCGCTGGCGTTGACGCCCAGGTTGATCATCAACTTGGCCAGTTCGATGGACGCCGTGTAACCCTCCAGAACCGGCACGTCCCAGCCCCGTTGGCGCAGCCCGTCGCGGATATAGGGCATCAGCCAGAAGGTCATGGAGCAACCGAGCGTGATGACCTCGGCGCCGTCCTCGAGGATGGCGGCTTCGGCCTGATCGACGGCGCGCTCGACGGCCACCGAAACCTCGCCCCGCTCCGCCGCCCAGGTCTGTTCGGAAAGCGTGTCCGGATCGGTATCGCCGGGACGCGGCAGGCTGTAGCCGATATTGCGGATCGAGCGGCAGCGGTCGGCAAGCCGATGGCTGTGCACCAGGTCCCGGTAATAGACATTATGCACGCCTTCAATATCGACAATGGAGAAACTGTCGCCCAGCAGGGTCGCCAGATACATCTGCGAGAAAGCGTTGGCGGTCACCACGACGCCGTGTTTGCGGCCGATCTCGCGGGCTTCCTTGAAGCCGGGTTCGCCGCCACCCAGCAGGATAACGCCGTTGTATTTACCGGATTCACAGGCCTCGCGGACCAATTCGATGCGCGCCGCCGCCGCGTAGGCGAATTCCTCGCGGCTTTCCACCGACCAGTTGCCATAAGGCGGGTTGGCGCCGGGATGCAGATCCCAATCGACGTCTTCCAGGTGCTGAAGCACGAAATCATTGTTGAGCAGGCGTTCCTCTTTCGGCGTATCGGTCGGCAAGGAATAGCCCGGCACGGTGAATTGGTCCTGGTCCGGCAGCTTGAACGGCGGGATCAGGATGAATTGGTATTTTGATTTTTTAGCCATGATTCCTCTCTTGCGTCACAACAGGCTGTATTTTACCAGCCAACGGTTATTTGGATTTAAGAATAAAAAAAAGAAATTCGCCTGCATCACAGCGGGGAGACGCAGGGATTCAACCCCGGCCAAGCGCATTTATCAAACCTTTTTTAGGCCGTGGTTTACGGTATGAACCACTCTCGCTCGGCTTCCGCAACAAACCGTTCGAGAGCGTAATTTTAGCCGCTTTCGGGGCCGAATCCCGGTTCAAAATAGGCGCCGGTCTCCTGTCCATCGGCGGGGATGCCTTGGACGCTGTGCGAAGCGTCTTTCACCACCAGGAAATAAACGTCCTCTTCCGGCAGGGCAACGGTCGAATGCACGACATTGGCCGGGAAAAAGAGAAGCGTGCCCGGCCCCTCAATGGTCTCCTCGCCGTCAATATTGACCCGGAGTTTGCCCTTTACAATATAGTTCCACTGTTCGTTGGGATGGCTGTGGGGACGGGCGCCGGTGCCCTTTTCCTTGCGCATCAGGCCGACCATGGTTTTGTCGCCTTCGATCAGGGGGCCTTTGGCGGAAGAATAGGCAACGCCCGTCTTGATACCCGCCATTTCATCCAATTTGAATATATTATTGCCGTCCCCAGCCTTGACCGCGCCTTCGCTGACGGTGCCGCCGGGAGCCTTTTTTGCTTCGCTCATGGATTCCTCACACTACGAAAAATATTCCGGTTGCATTGCTGTTTGGTACCGCGCGGCATCGTATACGCCTCAGACGTCCATTTCCAGAATGTAGATGCCGCCGGCAATTCTTTCGACGGCGTAGACGATGCAGTTTTCATCGACAAAGACGTCGTTGATCTGAGCCGCATCAACGCGGGAATTTTCCGGTTTCGGCGGCACAAAATGAGCGACCTCTTCCGGCCGGTACGGATTGGAAATGTCAAAGGCGCGCACCCCGGCGTTGAAATAGGTGCCGATGATTATTTCGTTGGACCGGAAGGATGCGCCCGGCAGGTTTTCATGCAAGTTGTGGGAACCAAAGCGCCCCCCGAGGTTAGCATGTTCCTCATAAGCCGGCAGCGGGAAGGTGCTGATGGAAACCGGGTTGGTTTCATCGCGGATGTCCAGCACCCAGGTTAGTTTTGGCCAGTCGGCGCCATCATCAACGATGCTTTCATCGGTGGCGATGACCAGGTCCCGGTCGAGCAGCGGCAGCGCCGTATGGGTGAACCCCGGATAAGGCGGATGCGGATTCCACTGGCTGACCAGTTTCGGGTTGGCTTTGTCGGCGATGTCGAGAATGACCATGCCACCGTCCAGGTAACCGACGTAGCAACGGTCCGGACGTTCCGGATAGACATTGGTGTTGTGCGGTCGGTAACCGTCTTTGCCGGACGGGGAGGTATGGAGACGCGGTAACGGTTCCTCGCCGTCCTTGGTGCCGGGCAACCACCAGCGGCCGACCTCTTCCGGTTTCGACGGATTGCGCACGTCGATGATCTGGTAGAACTGGTCGTCGTTCGGATGTGACGGCTTGAAGTCGGGTGCGCCACTGGCACAGTGGATGTATTCGCCGTCGATAAACCATAGGACGTGACAGCCGCGGGAAAATTCCCCACTGCGGTTAAAAAAGGAAATCGACTTCGGGTTTTCCGGGTCGCTGATGTCGAACAGTTCGATGCCCGCATTCGGTATGTTCACCCCATAGGTCTGGTAGGCGATGGCCAGGGTGTCGCCGGACAGTTCCAGGGAATTGGAACGCATATTGGTATGGGGCAGTTCCGTCTGAACGATAAGCCGTGGGTTGCGGGGATCGGAAACGTCGATACCGGAAAAGTTCTTCGGCGGTCCTTCGTGGGCGACCCAAAGAATACGCCGGCCATCCTTGGCCACTTGCAGGGCAACGCCCTCGCCGACGCCGCCGAAACCCTGCAGGGTTTCCTGGGCAAGCAATTTCATATTGTGGGACTTCGCCTGTGCCATAATTCACACACCCCCTCTTGGAATAATTGATGGTTCACCTTGCGAACCGGTAATGATTCTTGTTAGCTTAAGGCCAACATCGATTGTCGGAAAGACCCAAAAACAAAAAATTCCGAACCCTGAAGAGATCGGCCAATAACTGATTTAAGAGACTGCCGCCATGAAACCCATTCGTTCCGTCGAACGCGCCATTTCCGTTCTCTTCCATGTCTGCCAGAGCGACGCGCCTATCGGCCTGTCGGAAATCAGCCGGGGCATCAGCCTCGACAAGGCGACCACCCTACGCCTGCTGATTACCCTGGGCAACGACGACCTGGTACAGCAGGATCCGGTCACCCGCCGGTATATACCAGGGCCCAACGTTTCGCGGCTAAGCAATTTCTGGCGGCGCGATTTGCGCACCGTCAGCCGCCCCTATCTGGAGGCGCTGATGGATAAGGTTCAGGAAAACGTCGTCCTGATCGCGCCGCGCGGCATGGAAAAGGTCTGTATCGAAACCCTGGATCCGCCCCATGAACTGTGCATGTTCACCACCATCGGCAGCGCCGTTCCGATCTATCGGGGGGCCTCGGGGCGGATACTGATGGCCTTTATGCCGCCGGAAAGATCACTGGAGATCATCAACCAGACGGGCCTGCAACCGATGACCCCGAAAAGCCTGACCGACAATTCAAAATACCTGCGTTTACTGCGCGACATCCGCCGCCGGGGTTTCGCCCTGTCGTCCAACGACGCGGTCATGGACTGTTCCGCCGTGGCGGCGCCTATATTTGACAAGGAGGGCCAAGTCATCGCCTCTGTCACCGTGCGCGGCCCGTCGTCGCGCATGAACAAACAGAAACAGGCGGCGATCGTGCCGTTGCTGTTGAACACCACCAAAAGCATCTGCCGCGAATTAGGCTACGATGAATTGGAAGCCGCCGCGGGCTGATTTTTTAATCCTTCGAAAATGGTTCACAAAGCGAACCGCTTTCTCAATTTTATAGACCTATCCTGCGTTTCCGTTCAGCTCAAGCCCGGCAACCAGGACGCTTTTGGAAACGGCACGTAGAACACATGCGTGAAGAGAAAATAAGCAACGACACATGCGGCTAGAGGTGCGCCCAAAGCCAACCCTACGTTCCTTCGCGTTTTATCCTGAGTCAGATAGACCGATGCTAGTGACAACATGAGAAAGCTGGATAGCCAGAACCCGAGGCCGTACATCACAAACATGTAGGCAAGCACGATCAAAAAGAACACGACCACGTCAAAGTTGGAAATCCGGTCTTCCGGAGCAAGACGAACGATGTCCGGGGGGGATTTCATAACTACCTTTAAAATGACGAGCAAAACCAGAGCCGTGGCAATTCCTAAAACAAGGTAGGTGGCCAGAAGGGGAAATATCCAGTCCTTTAAATTATCGCCGCCATCGGCAGAAAAAACTGCACCGACGCCGAACAGAACCAGCGCGGTCAGGAGATCCCGATCTAATAATCTTTGCATGCTGCTTCCTACTCCACAGTATCTGCCGCGTCTGCCAGCTGGTCCTTGGCCGAAGCGCTCGCGCGTTTCTGCACCCGCTCCACCCTTTGTGTCCATACGATGAAGGCAATTGAAAGAACACTGAGCGCGATGAGTATGATGTTGACTGTACCGGTGAAGAAGACATTCCACACTGACGTTGCATCGGCGATATACATGGCTTGAACAAGTGAGGGTTCAATGATCGGACCCAGAATCAAACCCAGACCGATAGGACCGGGATGGAAGCCCAGCCGCTTGATCAGGAAAACGAACACCCCGATCCCAAGCATGATGTACACATCGAAGATATTATTGCGGATTGCATAGGCGCCGATCACGGCCAACAGCATGATCAAGGGAGCCAGAAGCCGCAAAGGAATACTGATTATTCGAACCAAATATGGTGCAAACAAGCTGCCAAGGATGAACGTCACAATCCCGGCAAACAACAAAGACCAACCGAAGGAATAGACGAGCGTTCCGTCGGTCTGAAATAGTTCCGGGCCAGGATTCAAGCCTCTCAGCATGAGTGCACCGGCTATGACTGCCGCCGGCGATGAGCCGGGAACACCCAGCGTGACCAACGGAATCATTGCCGCCGGAGCGGCTGCGTTATTGGCGATCTCCGACGCGGTCACACCACGCAGATCTCCCTTTCCAAACTGGCTTTTATCCTTACTCCAGCGAACCGCCTCGCTGTATGAGACCAATGCGGCGATGGGGCTGCCGGCGCCAGGCAGGATTCCGATGAAAGAGCCGATCACAGCTGAGCGAACGACGTGCAACGGATGGGCGAGCACCTTTTTTACCGTTTTCAGGGTTTCACCGCTCTTGGGTTTGTATTCGGCGATAAATTCTTTTTTGCGCAACTGCATGATCATCGAAAGCACCTGTGGCACGGCAAAGACGCCGATCAACCCTGCAACGAGGGACACGCCGCCTCGAAGATCAGGGACGCCGAAGGTGAAGCGCGCAATTTCATTACCATGACTGATCCCGACGCTACTAATCAGCAGACCGATGCCGCCACCGGCAAGCCCCTTCAAAATAGAGTCGCCGGCCAGGCTGCCAATAATGGTCAGGGCGAAAACCCCCAGCCAGAAGAATTCGGGCGGGCCGAATTTAAGGGCAATCTGGATCATCGGAAAAGCCAGCAGCAGGTAACATCCGGCACCAAAGAGAGTCCCGATAGCTGAACTGACACAGGCTCCGACGATGGCCTCTTGTCCGCGTCCCTGCAGGACCATGGGGTGGCCGTCAAAGGCGGTGGCCATCGCCGCCGGTGTTCCCGGCGTATTAACGAGACACGCTGGTATGGCGTCAGAAAACATGGCGCAAACATAAAGGCCACCCAGCATGGCGACGCCTTCACCGGGTTGCAGGGCGAATGTGAAGGGTACGAGCAATGCCGTACCCATGGTGGCGGTGAGTCCCGGAAGAGTGCCGACCACCATGCCAATCATGACTCCAACGGTGAGCCAAAGCATGTAGGACGGCTGGAGAGCCTGCATGAAACCTTCAATCAACGGTATTCTCCTAATATTTTAGCCGCATTCGTTTTCCGGGCAACTCCTACGCGCGTTAGCCCTCGCACGCTGGAGGAAGGTAAAAGACTAGGGAGATAGTCGATGGAGACAGTCGATTTCATGCCCAACCAGACTCAAGGAAGATAGGCTGCCCTAGCCCTAAAACCTTCGATGCTAGGGCAGCCTGGATTTCCAACAGAGCCTACTTCTTCAGAAGGGCCTTCAACAAATTATTCCTACGATCCACGGCACCAGTAGTGTCCGCGACATATTGTTTGGCCTCCGCAGGGGTCTGAACCATCGGTATCAGACCATTTTTCAACTGGGCGTTCTTCACTGATGAGTCGGCCGTTGTCTTATGAAGGGCCGCGTTAAGAATCGCGATGCGGTCAGCCGGCGTTCCCGGAGGCGCCATGATGCCCCAGGTTGTTTCCATCGTGAAACCCTTGAAACCACGGGATTCCATGGTCGGAGCCGACAGGGCCGCCGATTGCTTTGTCCCGGCGAGTCCGAGCACGGTAACCTTCGCCTTATGTTTGACGCCGTGAGCCGCCGCAAGAATTCCGCAATCAACGTGTCCGCCCATAATAAAAGGCAGCATCTTGCCAACACCACCGGAGATCGGCACATAGGTGGCCGTGATCCCAAGTGCCTTGACGAGTTCAGCATAGTTCGAATGACCGGTGCTACCGACGCCGGCAACCGTCAACTTGCCGGGATTTTTCTTGGCGTAGGCGACGATTTCCTCAAGGGTCTTGAACTTGCTGTCCTTTTTAACGGCAAGGGCGCCCACCGATTTTTCAGTCATCCCGATATAGCTGAAGTCACTGGGCTTGTAGCCGACATCTTTACCTTGGGCTGACACGATGATGTTCGGAACGACCACGTTGGAGATCGTGTAGCCATCGCCTTTCGAGCGGTGCAATTCGTTGAATCCAACCGCGCCGCCGCCACCGGTCTTGTAGACGATCCGGATTTTGACGCCGAGATTTTTCTCCAGGCCGGCCTGAAGCCGACGCGCCTGCGCATCAGATCCACCACCCGGTTTATAAGGAACAATGAACGTGATGTCCTTCTCAGGATAGCCAGCCGCGCTGACAGGGCCAGCGGTGGCCGCCAAAACTGCACCGGCAACGGCGCCAAGAATAAGATTACGATTAATCAATTTGACCTCCCCTTGTTAAATGTTCATTCACTGACGAGAGGGAGCTTTTCCCCCATTACCATTAAGAATTCTATCATGCGCCCCCCAAGGTGAACCCCGGTATCAGCAGATAGAATTGACTACATGTTAATAACCCCACCTCAAATGTCTACCTACTGTTTCAAAAAAAACCGGGTTGGTTTCACCCTATGAAACTTCATCGAGGCGCCGCTCGAGTTCCTCCGCATTCGGCACGGCGGTATAATCCTCACTGAGGCCGCCTGAGCCGGCCGGGCTCTTGCAGCTAAAAAAGCGGCAGGGGCCTTCGAGTATGCGGATGCCGTGGACGACATTTCGCGGGATGAGAACCAGATCCCCAGGGCCGATGGTGAAAACTTCGTCACCGAGCAGGTGGGCGAGACGTCCCTCAAGCATATAGATCCACTGCTCATCATTCGGATGAACGTGCACCGGCGGCACTTCGCCCTTTTCGTATTCAACAATGCCGACCTTGATGAGGTCCCCTCCGAACTGCTTGATCATGACGTTCGGCCGGACGACGTCCGGTGTGTCCCGCATGTCCTCTGCTTTGTAGACGGGCATTGATTATCCTCCGTTAAAAATTCGCGTATGATCTTCGTGTGACCACGATCCGAACAAACCGGATTGATTTGTTGTCGAACCCGGTATGTCGAGGATGAATTCAGAAATCAGGTTAGGCCCAATCGGCCACCCTCGCAAGGCAGGCCGCCGGCCGCGATTGGTCTATTGATAAAAAAACGCATGCTTTTGAAAGTTTCACCAATAGAAAAAACCATGAGGCCGGAATGATTTAGAGAATCTCCCCCTATTCCAAATCCTTTCCCTCATAAACCTCTAACACACGGCTCGCATCATCCTTTCCCCAGCCAGCCGCTTCCGCACGCTGGAACATTTTTCGGGCGGCAGGAACGACTTGGAGGTCAAGGCCGTGTTCTTTGGCGAGGTCGATGGCAATGCCCATGTCTTTGGCGAAGATTTCGACCGCACCCCGGGGCGCAAAATCGCGGTTAAAGAAACGCGGGCCCATGACGTCCCACATCGCGCCGCGGACCGAACCCGCGCCTAGACATTCTTCCATGGTCCCGTGGCTGAGACCGGCGCGTTCGCCGAGGACGACCATTTCGGCCATTAGGGCGGTAACGGAATTCACAAAAAGGTTGGTCACGACTTTCATGGTCGCACCGGTGCCGACGGCCCCCGTGTGCGTGGTTGCCGCTGCCAAGGGCTCTAATATGGGGCGGGCCCGTTCGAAAACTTCGTCCTTGCCGCCGACCATGAAGGTAATGACCCGGTCGTCGACTTTATTGTGAGAACCCGATATAGGCGCGTCCAGCATCTCAATCCCGTGACCGGAGAGTTTTTCGGCAAGGCCGATTTGAAAAGCCGGGGGCATGGTGCTCATTTCGACATGGATGAGGCCTTCTTTACCCGCCTGAACAATGCCATTGGGGCCAACGGTATTTTCCTCAATGTGTTCTGCTTTAAGCAAAATACTGAACGTGATGTCGCATTTTTCAGCGAGGATTTTGGAACACTCGACGGGGGTTCCGCCTTCGTCTTCAAGTAATTTCATGCGTTCCGGATCAATGTCATAGCCAAAGAGTTCATGACCGTCGACCATCATTTGACGCGCCAGTGCCAGCCCCATTTTACCGAGACCGATCATGCCCAATTTTTCACCCATTATTTTCTCCCCCTTAGCTTGATCCAAGGTTTCTGGATTGAATATTCCTCGCAGGATAGCGATGACGTATTGCTTTCACAAACGCATGTGCCCGTCGTCAGAAGTATATGGCACAGAATTGCAGTTAATTTCGTAGAGGCTCTCATGCATGTGGTTGCTTTTTATTAAGCGGCGTTTTTTCGACAATGCAAGCGTCTGGTTTATTCGGCGCCAGCTTCTTTTTGGGGATGCTTTATGGATAATGCTATTTATTATGGGGTTACATTTAACGCAGGAGAATCGTTCATGATGGCTTTTGATCTGAAGGCCGAGCAAGAGTTCTCACTCGATCGGCACATCGAAAAAATTTTGGGCACCGAATCTGGCGGCGACGTCACGGTTGCGTGCTGGGAAGCGGGGCAAACCAGCCCTAATCACTGCCACCCCCAGGCCACAGAGATTTATTTTTGCCTGGAAGGCGGCGGTCACATGAACGTCAATGGCGAACAGGTTAAAATTCAAGCCGGTATGTTTATCCTTCATCCGCCGGGGGAAATTCATGAGTATGTCAACGGCGATCAGCGGACGCTTCTCTTTCGTGTGCGCTATGGTGACAGCATGGAGTCACGTCACATTGAGAAGAAATAGCTAAGCCGCCAGCCCCACTTGCATAAATATCGGGATACCATGAAACTGACCGCCAAAGGCCAGCAGCAACCGTCAGCGGTACAGCCGCAAAAACATAGATAAAGAGAAAAATCCCATGCGCCCTGCCAATCTTCTGATCATCATGGATGACGAGCACAACAAGAAGTTTTTCGGTTGTTACGGTCATCCCCAGGCAAAAACGCCGAACATTGACCGCTTGGCCAGCGAGGGCGTGCTCTTTGCCAATGCCTACACCAATTCGCCGATCTGCGTTCCGGCCCGGGCCAGCCTGGCGACCGGGCGCTATGTCAACGATATCGGCTATTGGGATAACGCCATCGCCTATGAAGGCCGCATCCCGGGTTGGGGCCACCGCCTCCAGGAAGCGGGACATCCGGTCACCTCCGTCGGTAAGCTGCATTACCAATTTGAAGAAGACCCGACCGGCTTCGACGAACAGGTCATCCCCATGCACATCGCCGACGGCAAGGGCGACCTCATGGGTTCACTTCGCCCCGACGTCCCTGTCCGCTATCAGAGCCGGAAATACGCAGATGAGGTTGGGCCTGGACATTCGCCCTATATCGATTACGACCGGGATATCGCGGCCCGCGCCGCCGACTGGCTGAAGCAGCAAAAAGGCAAACCTGCGGATAAGCCCTGGGTGCTGTTCGTGTCCTTTATCTGCCCCCATTTCCCGCTGATCGCGCCGCAGGAGTATTTCGACCTGTATCCCCTGGACGAGATCGCCCTGCCGAAACCGGCGGATACCGACTACCAGCAATCCCACCCCTGGTGGAAGGCCTTCCGCAGCAGCTACATCATCGACGAGAGTTTTACCGACGACGAACACCGCCGGGTGGCAATCGCCGCTTATCTGGGGCTGTGCACGTTCACCGACGACAACATCGGCGAAGTCCTCAAAGCCCTCGACGAAAGCGGACAGGCCGACGACACCCGCATTGCCTTTTTCAGCGACCATGGCGATAACCTGGGCGCCCGGGGGCTCTGGGGAAAATCCAATATGTACGAGGAATCCGCCGGTATTCCGCTGATCCTCAACGGACCGGACCTGCCCAAGGGCCGCGTTGTGACAACGCCGGTCTCCCTGGTCGATATGCATCCGACGATCCTCGAAGGCGCCGGGGTGCCAACCCATGCCGATGACGCTGATTTGCCCGGAACGTCGCTGCTGCAAACCGCCAACGCCCCGGACGACCCGGAACGGGTGATTTTCAGCGAATACCACGGGGCGGCATCGACCTCGGCCTGTTATATGCTGCGCAAGGGCCGCTACAAGTATGTCAACTATACCCACTATCAGCCTGAACTGTTCGACCTGGAAGACGACCCGGAGGAATTGAACAATCTATCCGGGGACCCGTCTTATGCCTCCCTGCTGGATGAGTTTGAGGCGATCCTGCATACCTTCGTCGATCCGCAAGCGGTGGACGCCCGCGCCAAGGCTGATCAGGAAAAATTGGTCGAGGCCTATGGCGGCCGCGATGCCATCCTCAACCGCGGCGGCCTGCACGGCACGCCGGTGCCCGGCGATAAACCCGATTTGATTTCGGGATAGGCCTGGATCAAATACCCCCGGTAATCTGGAAGGCCGCCCAGAAAAACGGATGGGCGTTGATCGTGTCGCGCACCCGCAGTTGCGCCGCCCTGAGGGCTTCGCGTTTATCCATGGTTGCCAAGTTTCCGTAGAACCACTGCATCAGCAACGAGGTCGGTTCATCGGAGACCTTCCACAAGCTGGCAACGATGGAATTGGCCCCGGCAAAGAGGAACCCGCGGGTCAGGCCGACCACGTCGTCACCCTGGGTGATGGCGCCCAGTCCGGTTTCGCAGGCCGACAGGGCGACCAGGTCGGCATTAAGGTTGATGTCATAGAGTTCGGCCGCCGTCAGGCGTCCGTCGTTGCGGTCGTCCTTCGACAGCAGCAGGGCGGAACTGAGCGGATCGTCCGGCTGGAAGACCCCGTGGGAAGCGAAATGCAGGTATTTGAAGCCGCCGGCCACCGATTTGACGGTGGTTTCATTGGCCTGTTTGCGTTCCAGCAGCATGCTGCCCTGGCGCTTGGAAAAGATGGCCCGGGCTTCCTTCTGGGCGCCGGGCAGGTCGTATTTGGGATCGCCCAGGTCCGGGTTGCCCAGCAACAGCATATCCCGCGTTTGCCCTGTTCGTTTGCCTTTGAGGAAGGTCAGCACGGCGGCGCTGGGCAGGACGCGGATGCTGAAACGCTCGATCAGCGGCTTGTCGGAATTATCCAACAGGGCCGAAAATGGCAGATAATGCAGCGCCCCATGGGGCACGATGGTCAGCTTGCGGGTCCGTAGCTTCCCGGCAATCGGTTCGAACAAGCGTTGGTAAAGAGTTCTCGATGTGCCTTTGTGAGCATCCGAGCGGAAAATATACATGCTGTTGCGGTAGCTGCGGATCAACGTTTCCAGCCCGTTGCCGTTCAGTTGCTTGGCGAAAACACCATCACGGGTGACGGTAAAGACGATGAGGCCGTCGCCGCTACCGAAGAATTCCACCAGAGTATCGCCCGGCGGCAGTTTTGCCTGTATCTCTGAAAGGGGAGGGATATCGACCGAAATCAACGAGGCCACTTGCGGCGCCAGGGTCTTGATCTGCTGGCGAGCCTGATCGGCGCGGCTGCGCAAGCTGGCCACTTCGGTATTCTTAGCTGAGCGAATGGTGGCAAAGTTGGCCTGATCCATGTCGTGCAACAGGCGTTCAATGCGGGCCGTATCGACGGTGGTTTTGAATTTATCCTTAGTCGCCAGCAGGTCAACCAGGGCGCGGGCCTTGCCCCGTTCGGCGTACTCCAGGGCCTCGCCAAAGCGCCCCATACGGACCAGCAGGACGATGATATCCTGATAGACATCCTGTTTGTTGCCAACGAACCCGATGCGGCCCTTCTCGTTGCCGATAGAGGCCCGTTGGGCTTCCAGAATATCGACGGCGCGTGTGTAGTAATCGATGGCCAGCGTGCGGTTGCTTTCCTTTTCGGCGACCCGGCCACGCCCGTGCAGGGCCATGAAGAGGACGCTGCCGAAGCCCTGCACCCGGGGTTCGGCGAGAATTTCGTCATAGCCTTTCTTGGCGTCGGCGATCTTGCCGACTTCCAGTTGCGACCGGTGCAGGATGAACTTGGGCTCGAAGCGGGCAAAGAAAGTCAGATCGTCATAATCGACCCGGCCGGTCATGCCCATCATCACCACCGGCGTCGTCGGAAAAGCCATGGCAAAGCCCATCAGACCCTTGGCGAAGGCGCCGCCGAGGCCGACTTCTTCCGGCCCGGTCATGACGTCATAGGCTTTCTGGTAGTCCTTCAGCACGAAAGCCCCCTTGGCCAGCCAGGACTGCTTCTTCGGGCCGAAACCGGCAAAACTGCTCATCATGCCGCCGGTCGACAGCTTTTCCAGTTTTGCCATCCATTCGCGGGCTTTCTTTTCGTTGCCGCTGCGCGCTTCGACGATGGTCAGCACCCCATAGGGCGTGACGCGGGCCAGTTCCGCATGTTCGGATTCCATGGAGGCGACCATGCCCCACGAAGCAATGTATTCGAAGGCCCGGAAGGCCTCGTTGTCGAAGCTGGACAGGTTGGATTCTTGAGAAAGCTTGATGATACGCAGGGCATCTTCACTGGCTTTTTCGAACTCGCCGATCTCCAGGTAGGCCTGGGTGCGCAGGTCCTTGAGCTGCACTTCGCTGCGTTCCGGCGTCATGTTGCCGACCGCCTGGAATTTTCCATTATTGGCTTTGACCTTGGCGTCGAGGGCTTCATAGCACTGGAAAAACCGGCCGAACCGTTTGACATTGAGGAACGACATGCAGACGTTGTAGTTCTGCTGGTGGGTCAGGGAATCAAACTTTCCCTTATGCTCCTGTTCAAAAAATTGCAGGGATTTGGCAAACTCGCCGCGGTACATGGCCTGATCCATTTTCGAGGTAACACAGGCGGATAAAGCGAACAGGGCCAAAACAGGAAGGAATCGCTTAAAGGCAGACATAGACATACCGACCTCCACACCAAGAAGTAGGGGGTTTCTAGCATTGTGTTTTTCTTTAAACGAATCCGGGCTTTCTCTTTCAGGGGTAATCCTGCTTGCCTGTGGCGCCACCCGCGTTCCCACATACGCCCGCGACAAGAAGAATAACATGGAATGTACAATTTCCGCACTTCAAATTAGAAGGTGCCCGCCGATCCGCACATGCCGATTGCCACAACCGCCACGATCCGTAGAATGGCACCCATTGATTTGAGGGAAGGGAGTTCTGTAATGGCCGATCCGGTTACCTTGGAGATTTTCAGCGACTACGTCTGACCGTGGTGTTATCTCAGTACCGTGCGTATTGAAAACCTGAAACAAGCCTACAACATCGATATCAAGCTGGTGCACTTTCCGCTGCATGCCGATACCCCGGCCGAGGGGCAGACGCTGGAACAGCTTTTTGCCGGTCGCGGCAAGGACATCCCGGCCATGAACGCCCGTATGAAGGGGCTGATGGAGGCCGAAGGCCTGCCCTACGGCACCCGCACCCACACCTACAACAGCCGCCTGGCCCAGGAACTGGGCAGCTGGGC
>JADHTD010000028.1 GCA_016776525.1 Rhodospirillales bacterium | reverse complement strand
CTCATGGCCGCCTGGTCGGCAGAAGCCTCCTGGGTGCGGCTGTATTGCAGGAAAGTCCGCTGGCTTAAATGCTGGCCACCCATGATAATGGCCTTCCCCACATCGCCCCGTCCGGTGCCGAGGGCGGCGGCGGTGCCGAGCACGTACGACAGGATCGAGGCCGCCGAACTGTTGCGGATAGCTTCGTGGGTCCGGGACAGATGACCGCCTGCGATATGACCGATTTCATGGGCGATAACGCCAATTACTTGGCCGGCATGTTCACTCTTGGACAGAAGCCCCGTATTGAGGAATAATTTCTGGCCACCGGCAACGAAAGCATTGAGGGACTTGTCCTTTACGAGGTAGATGTTTATGGCTGATGGCTCAAGACCGGCGGCGCGCATGAGGGGTGTCGCATAGGTGCGGATGGTATCTTCTACTTCGGCATCCCGGATAAAAGAGATTTTTGCGGCAAGGGGGGCCGTCGGGTTCCATACCACGATGGTACAGAAACACAGAATGATGAACGGACGAAAAATGCGGTTTTGCAAAGCTTTGTTTCCTAGTCTGTGGAAAAAAGGTAATAGCCTTACCTGGCGTCGTCAAATGACGGCTGTTTTAGCCGTTCTGGCGATCAGCGGTTGTTCTTTAAAAGAAACGGAAAGGGGCACTGTCGGTTTTGTCGAGGGGTACATCGGCGGTGTCGTTTCCGATGAGCCCCGGGCAGCCCTTATCGGCCGGGATGTTTTGTCGGCTGGGGGCAGTGCCGCTGATGCGGCGATTGCCGTTTATTTTACCTTGTCTGTGACCTTGCCGTCGTCGGCCAGCCTCGGTGGCGGCGGTATCTGTGTTATTCACGACAGGAAGACGGGTAAAGTTGAAACTCTCGATTTCCTGGCGCGGGCTCCGAATTCCATACCGTCCTCGGCGACCCGTCCGACCGCCATTCCGGCTAATCCAAGAGGCTTTTTCGCCCTTTATTCCAAATATGGCCGCTTGCGCTGGGCGCAACTGATTTCACCGGCGGAAAAACTGGCCCGGTTCGGAACCCGTGTTTCCCGGGCTTTTGCCCAGGATCTTGCTGCCGTTAATGAAGCTTTGATTGCCGAATCCGATACCCGGCGTATTTTCGGACGATCCGATGTGGCGGCGGTCAAACAGGAAGGGGATTTTCTGACACAACTTGACCTGTCGGGTGTCCTTGGCGTGTTGCGGACCAAAGGCCCCGGCGATTTCTATAATGGCCGGTTAAGCCGCCAGATCGTCGAAGCCGTAACCCAGGCCGGTGGATCGCTGACTGTTGAAGATCTGAGGAACTACGTTCCGGTTTGGCGGGAAACCGTGAAAGTGCCGTTGGGGAATGAAACGGCTCATTTTGCCACGCCGCCGGCTGCCGCCGGTCCCTTGGCGGCGCAGATGCTGGCCATGCTTGCCGATGACGATAAATTTGAAGACGCCAAGGCAGATGAAAGGAACCACCTGTTGGCGGAAGCGGCCCTGTTTGCCTATGCCGACCGGGGCCGCTGGCTGCAAGCCGACGGGCTCAGTTCGGTCGATGCCAACTTCCTGGTTTCCAAAAAGCGCATTCAATCCTTGATGCAGGCCTACCGGCCGGACCGGCATGTCGCCGCCAACAGTCTCAGCCCGGCGCTCGTTCAGCGGCTTGAGAATCCCTCGGCGACCGGTTTTGTGACCGTTGATAACGATGGTTCCGCCGTTGCCTGCACCCTGACCATGAACAACTTGTTCGGCGCCGGACGGATTGCTCCCGGCACGGGGATATTGCTGGCGGCCATACCGGGACCGGGCGGTCGCGGGCCGACGCCACTGGGGCCGATGCTGATGGTCAATGAAAACGTAAAGGAATTTTTCTTCGGGGCTGCCGCTTCCGGCGGCGTCACAGCACCGACGGCCCTGATCAACGTTGCCGCCCGCACGCTGTTGGGTAAACAAAAACTGAGAGATGCCATCGCCGCCAAACGGGTCCATCACGGCGGCAAGCCGGATCTGCTTTACTATGAGAAAGGGTTGGGGGCGGATGTCTTGTCCGCTTTGTCCGGCCGTGGCCACCGGACCGTCGAGACCACCGCCCTGGGCAGGGTCAACGCCATATCCTGTCCGGATGGTATTCCGCCTGAACCGGAAACCTGTGAGGCGGTGACCGATCCCCGTGGTTTTGGCTTGGCCGTGACGGCGGATTAGGAAAGGCCGGGAACCCGTGACTTTGAAAATAGCCCGGCGCGGGACCATCCCGCCGTTTATCGTCATGGATGTTATGCGCGCCGCCAACAAACGCGAGGCAGAGGGCGCCGATGTCCTGCATATGGAAGTGGGCCAGCCCAGCACACCGGCGCCTTCGGGTGTCCTGGAGGCGGCCAACAAGGCCCTGGCGGTGGATAAACTGGGCTACACCGATGCTTTCGGAATCCCCCCCTTGCGCCAGGCGATCGCCGATTATTACCGCTCTGATTACGGGATCGATGTGGATCCCGGCAGGGTCGTCGTCACCACCGGGTCTTCCGGGGCTTTCGTGCTGTCCTTTCTGGCAGCTTTTGAGGCCGGTGACCGGGTGGCGCTGGCGGCGCCTGGGTATCCGGCTTACCGCAACATTCTGAAAGCGCTGGGGGTCGAACCGGTAAACCT
Organism: Rhodospirillales bacterium; assembly: GCA_016776525.1. Lineage (GTDB taxonomy): Bacteria > Pseudomonadota > Alphaproteobacteria > Rhodospirillales > JADHTD01 > JADHTD01. The sequence continues at coordinate 13,025 of JADHTD010000028.1, read as the reverse complement.
GCCGGTCGGGCCGGAGACCAATTTCCAGCCGACGCCGGAAACCCTTGACCGGGTTGAAGGGCGTCTCGACGGCCTCATTATCGCCAGTCCTTCCAACCCAACGGGCACGATGATCACCCCGGAAGGCTTGCAAGCCCTTGTCGATTATTGCCGGGACCGGAGCCTGCGCCTTATTTCCGATGAGATTTATCACGGCATTACTTATGAGAACCGGGCCGAAACCGTGCTGTCGCTGACCGATGAAGCGATTATCGTCAATAGCTTCTCGAAATATTTTTCCATGACCGGCTGGCGCTTGGGGTGGATGGTGATACCGGAAAGCCTGCATCGGTCCAGCGAATGCCTGGCGCAGAACCTGTTTATTTCACCGCCGACCTTATCCCAGTTTGCGGGCGTCGCCGTGTTCGACTGCCGTGAAGAATTAGACGCCAATGTTGCGCGCTATGCCTCCAACCGGGAATTGCTGCTGAGGGAATTGCCGCGGGCCGGGTTTAATAAACTGTCCCATGCGGACGGCGCCTTTTATCTCTATGCCGATGTCGCCCATCTGACCAATGACAGTCTCGAATTCTGTCAAAGGGTTTTGACCGATACCGGCGTGGCGACGACCCCCGGTATCGATTTTGATCCGGACCGGGGAGGGCACTTCGTCCGTTTTTCCTTTGCCGGGGCGACTGACGACATGGCGGAAGCCGCCCGCCGCCTACAGGCCTATTTGTAGGTCTGCAGGCGGCGGGCGTATCGGTTCTTCAAGTTCGAATAAGAGGCTTAGGCCCGGTTCCACCAGCCTTTGCGGGTCTGTTTTTCGGCAGCGGCGGCTTCTTCGTTGCCGACATTGATGACCGTCGTACGGCTGAGATCTTCACCGTTTTCAGTCGGCGTATCGGCGGCTTTGACGGTCTCCGCTTCGGCAGCGGCCGGTTTTTCCTTGGCACTTTTTCTGCTCTTGGCGGGTTTTTCCTCCGTCTCGTCCTTGACGGGCTTGTCTTCGGCCTTGTCGTCAGACTTGGCCTTGCGTCGGGTGCGCCGTTTCGGCTTGGCCGGGGCATCTGCCTTTGTTTCGTCGTCGCCCGCACTCTCGGGTGCGGCGGCATCCGAAGCGCCGGATTCAGCATTATCCTCGGCGGCGGCCTTGCCGTCTTCGCTGTCCGCATCCTTTTTCGATTTTGCGGTCCGGCTGGAAGAGGCCTTTCTGGGAGCCCGCTTACGGCGGCTGGGTTTCTTCTCGGACTCGTCCTTGCCTTCGGTGGCTTTGGCTTCATCACCGGAAGCCGGAACGGCCTCTTGCGTATCGGCGGTTTCCGCGTCAGCCTTTACGGTCTCTTCTGAAACGGCTGCTTCTTCGTTATTACGGCCCCGCCTGCGGCCGCCCCGTTTACCGCGCCGCCGCCGCTTGCCGGATTGTTCGGAGTCATCGTCGCGTTCTTCTTTGCCGGTCTTGTCGGCGGCGTCTGCGGACGGCGTCTCTTCGCTCATGACGGCGTCGTCACCGTTTAAGGGGCGATCGTCCTCACCCCGTTTACGGCGTCGCGGACGCCGCCTGCGGCGGCGTTTTCCGCCATCTTCTGAGGCATCGGTGAGAGTAGCGGCGGCCTCATCAACACGGCCGACCGTCTTGGTGGTTGTTTGGCCCTCTTGTGACCGTTCAATACGGCTTTCAGGCGGTATCAGGGTATCGTCGGCAGTCAACTGGATGGTGCAGGAGAAACGACTTTCGATGTCCTGCAGGGCGGCGCGTTTATTGTTCAGCACATAGAGGGCGACTTCCGTCGGCACATGGACGGTCAGGGTGCCGCCGCTTTTGCGGATGGTTTCCTCTTCGATGGCGCGCAGGATGTAGAGCGCCGTCGATTCCGTCGAGCGCCGGGTGCCGGAACCGGCACAATAAACGCAAATTTCGAAACTGGTTTCGATGAGGCTGGGACGCAGCCGCTGGCGTGACATTTCCAAAAGCCCGAAGGGACTGATACGGCCCATCTGGATGCGGGCGCGATCATGGCGCATGGCATCCTTGAGGCGCCGTTCAACCGAGGACTGGTTGCGGGGGCGCTCCATATCGATGTAGTCGATCACAATCAATCCGGCCAGGTCGCGCAGCCGTAACTGCCGGGCGATCTCGTCGGATGCTTCCTGGTTGGTTTTCAGCGCCGTTTCCTCGATGTTGCGTTCCCGGGTTGCCCGGCCCGAGTTGACGTCGATGGAGACCAGGGCTTCCGTCGGGTTGATGACGATATAGCCGCCGGACCGCAACTGGACGGTCGACGAGTGCATGGCGTCCAACTGGCTTTCCACGTTAAAGCGCAGGAACATCGGCATGTTGGCGTCTTTATAGCGCTGGACCCGTTTGGAATGGCTGGGGATCAGCAACTTCATGAAATCCTTGGCCAGGCGGTAGGCTTCATCGCCGTCGACAACGACTTCGCTGATCTCGCTGTTGTAGAGATCCCGGATGGACCGCTTAATCAGGTTGCCTTCTTCATGGACCAGCGACGGGGCGATGGATTCCAGGGTCAGTTCCCGAACCTGATTCCACAGCCGCATCAGATATTCATAGTCGCGTTTAATTTCCGCTTTCGAGCGGTCGGACCCGGCGGTCCGGACAATAACGGCGATACCGTCCGGAAGGCTCAGATCCTTGAGGATTGATTTCAGCCGCTTGCGGTCGTTGCCGGCGGCAATCTTGCGCGAGATGCCGCCGCCCCGGGCGGTGTTCGGCATCAGCACGCAATAACGTCCGGCCAGGGAGACATAGGTAGTGAGCGCCGCTCCCTTGTTGCCGCGTTCTTCCTTGACCACCTGGACCAGCAGAATCTGCCGGCGCTTGATGACTTCCTGGATTTTATAATTGCGGTGTGACGGACGCGGACGGCGGGCTTCCACTTCATCGGAATCGTCGCCACCGACGGATTCGACGGTGCCGGCCGGTTTTTCCTCGCCGTTATCGGCATCCGACTCTTCCGGTTCTTCGTCGTCATCGGCGCTGGCCCCCTGTTCAGCCAGCAGGGCTTCGCGGTCTTCGACCGGAATTTGATAATAATCGGGGTGGATTTCGTTGAAAGCCAGAAAACCGTGCCGGTTACCGCCGAAATCGACGAACGCCGCTTGCAGTGACGGTTCGACCCGGGTCACCTTGGCTAGGTAGATGTTTCCCTTAAGCTGTTTGCGGGAGGCAACCTCTACGTCGTAGTCTTCCAGACGTTCCCCATTCAGTACCACCACCCGGGTCTCCTCCGGATGGGTGGCGTCGATAAGCATTTTCTTTGTTGACATTAACTTCGTATCTCCAAGTCACCTGGGCCTTTCCAAAAAGGGTGTAAGGCACGGTGCGTTTTTCAGAAATACCGGTGGCGCCTGCGAACGGCCAGCCCATCCGTGGTAACGGAAAGTGCTTATAGTCGGTCGGTCGCGCTGCTCTGTCCGGCATGATAGAAACCTATACGTAACTCCGGGGTTCTGGACTCTTTCCCCGGTCCCGATACAATTATCGCCGAGGAATTTCCAATATCCCGTTAAAAAACGGTCCTTGACCGTTATTTTGTTAACATAACGGCAGGAATTTCCTTCCACAATAGGTCATCGAAAAAAAACCGGGCTTTATTTAGGGCGGAATACCCCTTAAGCCGGTCTGGAATGGTTGTTGAAGGAAATGCTCAAAGCACTGTATATCTTGGTATTGATGGCGGGAATGGCCCTACATGTGGCGGTTTAGAAGGGTTTTGAGATGTTTGGCGATGGTTTTTGCCACACCCCTGTTGTGGGGTTTGGCGACGCCTGCCGTCGCTGCTGACGCGATTGTGACCGATATCCGGGTCGGCAAGCAGGACCAGCAAACCCGCCTGGTGCTCGAACTTTCCGGTCGAATCGCCTTTAACGCCTTTACCCTGGCCGACCCCTACCGGGTGGTCATCGACCTGCCGGAAGTCGGCTGGCGGCTGCCGGCCCGGCCGTTACCGGCCCGTACCGGCCTCCTGAAGTCCCTGCGTTATGGTCTCTTCAAGCCCGGCACGACGCGTATCGTGCTGGATGTCACCGGTCCCACCCGGATCAGCCAGGCCTTCCTGCTTGATCCCGGCGGCGCCCAGTCTTACCGGCTGGTTCTCGATATGGCGCTGACGACGCGTCAGGCCATGTTGGGAAAACCGCAATCGAAACCGCCAACGGCCGCTGCCATACCGCCAAAGCCCGTTCAAAAGGCATCGCTTCCCTTTGCCCCGCCGCTCCGCAAGCCGGCGGCCAAGGGCCAAAAGCCGAAACCCCGTAAACGGGTTATTATCATCGATCCGGGGCATGGTGGCGTCGATCCCGGAACATTGGGCCGCAGCGGCACCTATGAAAAGCACGTCACCCTATCGGCGGCCCGCGCCCTGAAACAGCATTTGGAGAAGACCGGACGCTATACGGTTAAGCTGACCCGCAACCGGGATGTCTTTATCCGGCTGCGCGACCGGGTGGCCATTGCCCGCGATGCCGGTGGCGAATTGTTCATCTCCGTCCATGCCGACGCCATCAAAAACAGGAACATCCGGGGGCTGTCCGTCTATACGTTGTCCGAGCGGGCTTCGGATAAGGAAGCGGCGGCTTTGGCGGATAAGGAAAACAAGGCCGACCTGATTGCCGGAATAGACCTCAGCAATGAGTCGCAAGAGGTCACCAACATCCTTATCGACCTGGCGCAACGGGAATCCATGAACCAGTCGGCGCGCTTTGCGGCTTCCCTGGTCAAGGATTTGCGCAAAGAGGTGAAGGTTCTCCGTAATACCCACCGGTTTGCCGGTTTTGCCGTCCTCAAGGCGCCGGATATCCCGTCTATCCTGGTCGAACTGGGTTTCCTGTCCAACCGGCAGGACGAGAAGGAATTACGCACAAAGAGCTTCCGGCGCCGTCTGGCGCGGGGCATGTTGACGAGCATCGATGCCTTTTTCGCCCGCATTGAAGAAGCCCAGCGCCGTTAGCCTCCCGGGCCGGAGTCCGTTCAACCCCGTCACAGGTCCGCCATAATTAGTGATTACCGTCACTGCGAGACTGGAGTTTCGTGCGCTATAACTAAGGGGTGATTCCGGACGTTAACCGAAAGAACCATATAATATTTGATGCTTAGAGCCCTGCTTACCCTCTTCGGTGCCCTCATGCTCTTCGCCTTCCTCGGCGTTGGCGGCGTGCTGTACGTGTTTTATCAGTTCGGGCGGGATTTGCCCGACTACCATCAGCTTGCCGATTACGAGCCGCCGGTGATGACCCGTGTGCATGCCGGTGATGGCCGGTTGCTGGCCGAATATGCCATTGAAAAGCGCGTTTTTGTGCCCATCGGAGCGATGCCGAAAATGGTCGTCCGGGCTTTCCTGTCGGCAGAGGACAAGAATTTTTACAACCACCCCGGCATTGATTTCATGGGCGTCGCCCGGGCCGCCATCACCAATGTCCGAAATCTATCCACCAATCGGCGGCTGGTCGGCGCGTCGACGGTGACCCAGCAGGTGGCCAAGAACTTCCTGCTGACCAACGAGGTTTCCTGGGAGCGCAAGGTCAAGGAGGCGATCCTCGCTTTCCGCATGGAACGGGCTTTCGACAAGGACCGCATCCTGGAACTGTACCTCAATGAAATCTATCTGGGATTCGGGTCTTACGGGGTGGCGGCGGCGGCGTTGAACTATTTCAACAAGTCCCTGATCGAATTGTCTATTGCCGAAGCGGCTTTCCTGGCGGCCCTGCCGAAGGCGCCCAACAACTACAATCCCTACCGCCACCCGAAAGCGGCCCATGCCCGCCGGGACTGGGTGATCGGGCGCATGCTGGATGATGGAGTCATTACTTCCGATGAAGCGGACCGGGCCCGCAGCCGGTTGCTGGCAGTGCGTCAGCGCTCGGCCACGGAATTCGTCAAGGCGCCGTACTTCGCCGAGGAAGTGCGCCGCGAACTGGCCGGACGCTATGGTGAAGACAAGCTATACAAGGGCGGCCTTTCCGTGCGCACGACGCTTGATCCGAAACTGCAGGTGGCGGCCCAGAACGTCCTGCGCCGGGGATTGGAAAATTATGACCGCCGCCACGGCTGGCGGGGGCCTATCGTTAGGTTGCCTATCGATTCCAACTGGCGTGAACAGTTTTCCGTCATGAAGCCGCCCGCCGGTATGCAGGGCTGGAAGCTGGCCTATATCAACGCTGCCGATGACAAAACGGCCCAGGTGATGCTGCAGGACGGAAGCCGCGGCCTCATCCCCCTGGCGGAACTGAAATGGGCCCGGCCTTGGCAGAAAGAACAAAAACGCGGACCGGCTGTGCGCCGGGCCACCGATGTGCTGGCCGTCGGCGATGTCGTCGCCGTCGAAACGGTGACCGCCGATAAGGACGGCAAACCCCTGCCGGAAGGCATTTACGGCCTCCGGCAGATGCCCGATCTGGAAGGCTCGCTGGTGGCCATCGACCCCCATACCGGACGGGTTCTGGCCATGGCCGGTGGCTATTCCTATGAAATGAGCGAGTTTAACCGGGTCACCCAAGCCATGCGGCAGCCGGGTTCCGCCTTCAAACCGTTTGTTTACCTGACGGCTATGAACTCCGGCTATACGCCGTCCACCTTGATCCTGGATGCCCCCTTTGTCATTGACCAGGGGCCGGGGCTGCCGAAATGGCGGCCCGCCAACTATACCAAAAAATTCTACGGTCCCAGCACCATGCGCCTCGGCATTGAAAAATCCCGCAACCTGATGACCGTCCGCTTTGCACAGACCATCGGCATGGAAAAGATCGCCGAATATGCCCAGCGCTTCGGCATCGTCGGCAAGATGCAACAACAGCTGTCGATGTCGCTTGGCGCCGCAGAGACGACGCTGCTCAGGCTGACCACGGCCTATGCGATGCTGGTCAACGGCGGCAAGCGGATCATCCCGACCGTTATCGACCGTATCCAGGACCGCCACGGCCTGACTATTTTCCGCCATGATACGCGTTCGTGTGACCAATGCCGGGCCACTTTCTGGACCAACCAACCGGTACCGGCGGTTCCCGATATCCGGGAAAGGGTTGCTGACGCGGCCAGCGCCTATCAGGTGGTTTCTATGCTCAAGGGTGTGATCGACCGGGGAACCGGGCGACGTATCAAGGATGTCGGCAAGCCGCTGGCCGGCAAGACCGGCACCACCAACAAAAGCATCGATACCTGGTTCATCGGCTTTTCACCGGATTTGGCGGTCGGTGTTTTTGCCGGTTTCGATAAGCCCCGGACCCTGGGACGGCGTGAACAAGGGGCTTCCGTTGCCGGGCCCATATTCCGGGATTTCATGAAAGAGGCCCTGGCCGACAAGGCGTCGATCCCGTTCCGTATTCCGCCGGGTATTCGCATGGTCCGGGTCAACAGCCGCACCGGCCGGTTGGCCCGGCCGGGTGAACGCAATATCATTTTCGAGGCCTTCAAACCCGGCACCATCCCGTCCGGACGCGGCGAAGTCCTGCAGGGGCAAAGCGCCGGCGCCGATGTGGAAGACACTGGGACCGGCGGGCTTTATTAGAAAAAATGTTTAAATACAGTCGCTTATAATACTGTCCGTTTTCATCTGTCATGTCTCCAGATGATCGGCGGTAAAATAGGGGAGATTATCACGGGAAGAACAACCGATTATGGCGAGCCTTTCGGCAATTCTAATGGCTTTCTGGTATTTACGTTCCCGTTCGGCGGGCGAGAATGTTTTGAACACCCTGCCGCAAAGTGAAATCCCATAATGGGCTTGGAGTGAGCGAATTTCTGTACCCGCCAGCATGCCGTCCGCTATCAGAGAAAGGTCAAAACTTTCCTGTTTTTTTATGGTGAATTTATGTTTTACGAGATAGCTTCGGATGTACACTTCTGCGGCTAGGGCGGCGTCCCAATAGTCCGATTCCGAGCGTGTCTCTTCCCCCGAAACTTGGGCGAACGCCATGCAGAAAGAAAGAAACACCTTTTCTTTATCGGTCGCCGTTTTCCATGCTGTGCCGCCCAGGCTTTCCCAGACAGACAGGTTCATCTCGTCACAAACCTTCGGCACCCGGTCAAAAAACAACCGATGCAGCCCACTTTCATTCAAAGTTTTTTCGAGTTTCTGTTCCTTATAGATATCGATAGCGGCATAAGTCCCGCAGACTGGGCACGTGTCATCTTCATAGGAATTTTTCTTATAAATATGTGAGCAGCGCATATTACTCGCCAATTTATTTTTACACAGCAGATAGATATCTGAGCCATCATCTCCATCTTGTTGTTCACCGATCCAATTGAACCGGTTCATGAACTGCATATGGGATCCTCGATTACTCCAAAGGGTCCACTCTAATTTTTCAATGGGACCAAATGTGCTCCAGTTAGAGCTCACATCAATGACGATGCATCTATCCTTACCCGGTGCCGAGCGCAGCCCACGCCCCACTGACTGCCCCCATAGCACTTTCGACAGGGTTGGACGAAGGTGGACGATGATGTTGCAATATGGATTATCCCAGCCTTCAGCAAGAACACCCACAGACACCATGGCTTCTATGTCGCCGCTTTCGTGACGAGCCAAAAGCTTCATCCGCTCCTTGATCGGCGTCCCGGCTGTAATGATCGCAGCCTTAATCCCAAAGGACTGAATATTTTGCAACGTTGCTTCCGCAACACTGATATCGGCACAGAACCACGCCGAAATCGGTTTGCCTGAGAGTTTTAAACGTTCTTCGTTATAGCTCCATGTCGCATAGTCAATCATCGAGGATCTAATAATTGCCGTGGACAGCTTGGTGACTGGAAAATCACCAGAACTGATGTCGATGCTGTTCAGGTCAAGATCGTGGACAAAATGGGATCGGTAGATCGGGCGCACTAGCACGCCTTTTTCAATGAGGTCTTCAATATTTGCACAATCAATAATCGCGTCAAAGGCAAGACTAAGTTGATCGCGCTGATCTCCTGTCCGACGTTCAGGAGAGGCCGTCAGCCCTATAAACTGAGCTTCCGCTTTACCTTTCTCATTGAAAACATCAATGATCCGTTTGTAGCTACTTCCATTCGGAGATACACGGTGGGCTTCATCTACGATGACGAGATCCGCCTTGGATAAGGCATCGTCCAACATTTCTTTAGCCCGCATATTCGTCGAGAGCAAAATATCGTAGCCCTCAAAAGCATGTCCCGTGTCGGAAACAGCAAGCTTGCGCACCGTGTGTTTTATACGCAGGGCCGATTCAAGCTGCTCCAACAGCACCAATCGATGGCACAGAACGACAACTTTTTTGTTCTGGTAGAATCGTTCTATGAGTTCACTTGCAAGGACGGTCTTACCCGCACCGGTTGGTGCCTTTAAGATAAATCGGCGATGCCTATTAATAATCGACGGAAAACTGTCGATAACCTTTTGTTGCCAATTTCTTAAATGCATTCAATGCCTAACCATAATATAAAAAAATTCAGAGCCAACAGATAACCCCTCCCTAAAAACATTATTCTGTACTGAGAATTAGCCTTCAGTCACATCTCACGAGATGGGGCGCCCCTATACATAGTCGACAACTATGGCTCCCTCTGGTCATGAGCAGAAAACGACGGTTTACAAGGATATACGGAGGCCATGTTGTCCAAAAAATTGGTGGATAGCCGTGGAAGTGGCGGCGTCGGAAGTGAGAGAAGGCTGGTTGAAGTGATTAACTGAGGTTCTCAGCCTACCTAAAGTCACCTCAAAGGCTAAATTCTTTCTCCAGAAACAAACAGATATCCTCAGATGAGTACAACCACCTGACGCTCTGAGCGTTATCTTCAATACGGAGGCAGGGGACTTTGTGTCTCCCCCCTTCTCTCGTCAGTTCATTCTTATGCTCTGAGTTATTCTTCGCATCCCTCAACTCTATGTTCAATGAGTGTTTCCTGAGGTGTCGTCTAACTTTTACGCAAAAGGGGCAGGCGTTGAATTGGTATAGAGACATCCCAGATGTTAAAGCATCAATCGCATCTTGCTCTTGCTCCTCCCGAACTATGGGTCTTGGTCTGGTAAGAAAGTCCACGGCAAGGATTAATCGTCCCAGAACCCATCGAATTAACGTCATATCTTTATCCAAATCTTTGTAAGTTGATCACGACCATAATAACTCACTAGATATATAACGGAGAATTGCGACGGCAAGAAGGTCGTTAATCACGAATTAGCCACAAACCAGTACATATCCAGCGGAATGGTCATTCCCGTCGTTGCGATATATATCAGCCCGCCACCGGCCAACCTGGGCGCTGGAGCAGGAGCGCAGCCCTATCGCATATATGCGATGGACGCATCAAGCGGCGCTTGAGGACAATTAACATAGGAAAAAATTAAGCCGCAGATTCCGTTGACGAACGGCCTTCACGCCAGGCCTGGGTGCCTTTACACCGTTTGCAGACACGGTTGTGGCTGCCTTCGGAATCGAAGGTTTCACCGCACATCAGGCACTTGCGGCTGCCGCTGTTGGCGGCGGCCTGCATCTTAGGTTTACTCGTATCGGTCTTTTTCTTGGTCATCGACATCTCCTCACCGCACCGACTATGGCTTTGAAATATGCCAAAAAAATGGCAATGCAAACGAACGCTCCCGCTCCAGGCTTGTGCCGGGGGGACCGTTCCGGTTAAAAACGGCCACCGGCAATCAACAACGGAGCAGCTTTCATGCGCGCAGAAATCGAATCCCTGGCAGAACAGATCAAGCAGTCGATCGAACTGCTAAGGAGGCATCTTTGACTACGACAATGCCGTCCGCCGCCTGGAAGAACTGAACGCGCTGGCCGAAGACCCCAACCTCTGGGACAGTCCGGACAAGGCCCAGGCCCTGATGCGGGAACGAACCCGCCTGGATAGCGGCATACAGGAACTAAAGGCCTACCAACAGGAGTTAACGGACAACATCGACCTCATCGAAATGGGCGAGATGGAAGAGGATGCCGAGATTGTCGCAGAAGCCGAAGCGGCGATAAAAACGCTGCAGGCAAAAGCGGCAATAGCCGAATTGCAGACCCTGCTCAGCGGCGAAGCCGATGCCAACGACTGTTATCTGGAAGTGCATGCCGGGGCCGGCGGCACCGAAGCCCAGGATTGGGCGGAGATGCTGCTCCGCATGTATACCCGTTGGGCCGAACAACATGGCTATAAAGTGGAATGGCTGGAGGAAAGTCCAGGGGAAGAGGCCGGCCTTAAATCATCGACCATCCGGGTTTCGGGCGATAATGCCTATGGCTGGCTGAAGACGGAAAGCGGCGTTCACCGGCTGGTGCGAATCTCGCCTTACGATTCCAGCGCCCGGCGCCATACCAGCTTTTCTTCGATCTGGATTTATCCGGTTATCGACGACACCATCGAAATTGAAATTCTGGACAAGGATCTTCGGGTCGATACCTACCGGGCTTCGGGCGCCGGTGGCCAGCACGTCAACAAGACCGACAGCGCCATCCGCCTGACCCATATCCCGACGGGTATCGTCGTTCAATGCCAGAACGACCGCTCGCAACACAAGAACCGGGCCGCCGCCATGTCGATGATGAAGGCCCGGCTCTATGAAGCGGAACTGCAAAGGCGCGAAGAACAGTCGCAGGCCGAACACGACGCCAAGACGGATATCGGTTGGGGGCATCAAATCCGCTCGTACGTCCTGCAGCCCTACCAGATGGTTAAGGACCTGCGCACCGAAGTGGAAACGTCGAACACCCAAGCCGTCCTCGATGGCGACCTGGACGAGTTTATGGCCGCCGCCCTGGCGGCGCGGGTCAAGGGAACGGACGGGGACGAAGCAGAAGAATAACTCCCTTCAGGGTGCTTGTTTCAGTGACGCAATTGGTATCAAAGCATTTATGCAATATCCGCTTATGGCTAAAGGCGGACACAGTGCAATGGGTATGGAAATGTCCGCTTTCTGGAGTGAAGCGGACATCCATTTTCGCCTTGAAGTGATGGGGGCGGTGGCGGTTACTGTAGAAGTATTTCCCGGAACAGAATCGCCTTCACCTTCTTCGCGCCGATCGCCCCCTGGGCGACGCCGAGGAAGGCTTCGCGCATTTTTTCCGTGCCCTCGCGCCCCGACAGGGACTTGGGGTCCTGTTCCCTGAGGAAGGTCTGGAAGCCGTCGATAATCTTCGGTTCATAGCTCTTCATGGTCGCCAGGTCCTCCTGGGCGCCCATTTCGGCCATCACCTTCAATTTCAAAAAGCGCGACCGCCCGCGCTTGGTTTTCAGGTCGACCAGGATTTGCGGAAATTCGTGATAGACCGGAGGCGCCGGGGGCTCATCCTTTTTGGCTTCCTCTTGCTTTTTGGCATCATCGCCGCCGGCCAGGAAGAAGTAGGCCGCGCCACCGCCGCCGCCGAGGACCAAAAGGGCTATGACGATAATGATGATAAGTTTTTTCTTACCACCACCGGATTCCTCTTCCTCGCCATCCATTTCCTCTGGATCGTCGTCTTCGGTTGCGTCGTCATCGTCAGCCATATCAATCCTCAAGGTCTATGCGGGCGGAGAGCGTGTATAACAGGAACGCCGCCGTCTTTATGTTGCATACCATGATAAAACGGTCTGGTCCCAACATGCCAGAGCATTATCCGGCCAAATAGAATTAAATCCGATGGCGGCTCCGGTTAGGTATAGGGCAGGGGGAAGCACAGGGGGGTCCGGTCAGAGGGCTTTAACGGCCTCCAGGACGGCTTCCTCATGGCCTTTGACTTTTACTTTGTGCCAGATTTCCCGGATGACGCCTTTTTCGTCGATCAGGAAGGTGGCCCGTTCAATGCCCATGTATTCCCGGCCATAGAGTTTTTTCTGAACCCAGACGCCATAGGCTGCGCACAGGGTGCCGTCCTCGTCGGAGACCAGGGCGAAGGGCAGGTCATACTTATCCTTGAACTTGTCATGACGGGCGACGCTGTCTTTCGAAGCCCCGACGATGACGGCGCCGGCCTTTTGGAAGGACTTGATGGAATCGCGGAAGGCTTCGGCCTCCTTGGTGCAGCCGGGGGTCATGTCCTTGGGGTAGAAATACAACACCACTTTTTTGCCCTTGAGGTCTTTCAGG
>JADHTD010000027.1 GCA_016776525.1 Rhodospirillales bacterium | reverse complement strand
TGCATTTCTGCTCCCCGCGTCAATCTTGCCCGGGCCCTGACGGATTTCGAGGCGACCCATGTGACCCTGCTGCCGCTGATCCTTGTTTCGCTGCTCGACAATCTATCCGAGGATTACGTGAAGCCGGAAAACCTCTGCATCGCCACCATCGGCGCCCCGGTGCCGGACAACGTTCGCAAGCGCGCCTTGGATCGACTGGCCGTCAAGCTGATCGAAAGTTACGGGACCAACGAAATCGGACCGATCTGCACCATGAATGCCGACGGCACCGGCACCGTGCTGCCCGGCGTGCAGGTCGAAGTGGTCGATGAACAGGGCCGCCCGGTGATGGGACAGCCGGGCCGGGTCCGCATCAAAAGCCTAGGCATCATTGACGGTTACCTGGATGATCCCGAAACCACCGCCCGCATGTTCCGGGACGGTTGGTTCTATCCCGGGGACCTGGGCCTTATGGAGGACGCCGACACATTGAAATTGATCGGCCGGGCCGACGACATCATGAACATCCGCGGCTTGAAAATCGCTCCTCACAGGATTGAAGAAATCCTGATGGAAGGCCTGCCGGTTAAGGATGTCGGCGTCACCGCACTGCCCGACCCGGACGGCAATAACGTGGTCAGAGTCGCCTTGGTCCTGGACGGTTCCCGGAAACTGGCCGACCTGAAACCGCAAATCAACCCCCTGCTGACGGGAAAACTGGTCCGTTATGAAATTGTGGCGGTCAAAAAAATCCCCAGGACCCCGACCGGCAAAATTCAGCGCAATACATTAAACGCCATGCTGCTGAAACGGGATTAAACGTTTGCCCGGCCAAGGGACAAATCCACCGGCCACCAGGGGGTGACGACGCTATGGGTGGAAAACTGGCGGATTACCCCTTAAAAAAGGCAATAGGCGCTCAGGCCAATAAGGGCCATTAAGGAGGGTAACCTTGGATTACCCCGGACCACCTTTTCCACCGGCCCCGGACGGCATCCGGACGGTAGCGGCCACCGCCGCCTTCGTCGCCTATCATGCCGATCAACGGCCCGCCTCCGTGGCCGTCATCGATGGCGACAGCGAAATTACCTACGCCGAATTCCACCGCGACCTGGGCCGGATCACCGCCGCCGTCCGCCAATTCGGTTTGCATCCCGGCCAAACCGTGGCCATCGAATGGACGGCGTTCTATCACCATTTCCTGTTGGTTCTGGCTTTCGAGACGCTGGGCGTTGTCACCGCTTCCTTTGACCGGGAAACAATCAAGACGGTGCAGCCGCTCCTGAAATCCGTCGATTTGGTGATCGGCTCTCCCGGCATGGCCCCGAAAAGCGCCAAGCGGGTGCACGAGCTTACCGGCAAGTGGATTGAAGCAGCCCTGGCCGGGAAAGCGAAAGACAACGGGGACTTGGTATACCTACACCCCGACACACCGGTGCGCATCGGCCATACTTCCGGCACCACCGGCAGAACCAAATGGAAGGCCAGCACGGCGCGCAACCAGGAATTTTGGATCAATCAATGCACCCAGCGTTCCGGTTATTCCCGGCAGACCCGTTATATGCTCCATATGGGATTCGCCATCCAGTCCATTTACAGCAATTCAACGGCCTGCCTTCGTGCTGGCGGGACCTGCATTATTGCCGGCAACGTCAGCCTGGCACAGGCTTTGACCAAATATGAAGCAACCCATGTGACGCTGTTGCCGGTCACCTTGATGACGCTGCTCGACACCCTTCCCGAAGGCTACGTGAAACCGCCGGACCTGACCCTCCTCATGATCGGCGCACCCGTCCCGAAGGCCATTCGCAAGCGCGCCCAGGACCGTCTGGCCGTCAACTTAATCGATGGTTACGGAACCAACGAAACCGGACCGATCTGCACCATGAATGCCGATGGCACCGGCACCGTGCTGCCCGGCGTCCGCGTCGAGGTGGTCGACGACCAGGACCGGCCGGTGATGGGACAGCCGGGACCGGTCCGCATCAAGAGCGACGGCTGCACGGATGGTTATATTGGCGACCCGGAAACCACCGCCCGCATGTTTCGGGACGGCTGGTTTTACCCCGGCGACAGGGGCGTCATGGAAGATGCCGACACATTGGCACTACTCGGCCGGGACGATGACATACTCAATATCCGCGGCTTTAAAATCGCTCCCCACAGGATTGAAGAAATACTGGCGGAAGGCCTGCCGGTTAAGGACGTCGGAGTCACCGCGCTGCCCGACCCGGACGGCAATAACGTGGTCTGGGTCGCCCTGGTCCTGGACGGTTCCCGGAAACTGGCTGACCTGGAACCGCAAATCATCCCCCTGCTGCCGGAGAAACTGGGCCGTTATGAAATTGTGGCGGTCAAAAAAATCCCCAGGACCCCGACCGGAAAAATTCAGCGCAACACATTAAACACCCTGTTGCGGAATCGGGGTTAAACTTTAGCCCGGCCAAGGGACAAACCCACCGGCCAAAATGAATACAATGCTATTCATTTGCTGTACCTATACGGCAGAACGTGATACCACTTTGACCATACATCACGTATCGAGGGAGCAGCCCCATGTCATTTCTCAGAAAGACCTCTTTTGTTGTCGCCTTGGTTATGGCCGCGGCCATCGGGCTCGCCGCCTGTTCACCGGAAGTGGGCAGCAAGGAATGGTGTGAAGACCTGAAGGCGAAAGACAAAGGACAGTGGACGGCGACCGAAGCCAAGGACTTTGCCAAGCACTGCATCCTGTAAGGCCGTTATCGAACCGCCCTTCTGTTACTTGAAGATGACCGGGGACCGGCCCAACCGGTTCCCGGTTTTTCTTATGATAAACGGCGGAAAATTGATAAAATATACCCCATGGTTTTTCGTTATCTGACAACGGCATCCCTGCTGCTTGCGTTTGTGATTACCGGCAGCCAGTTTTCATTCGCGCAAACGACCGACCCGCACCAACTGTACGAGCAGCATTGCGCCCGATGCCACGTGGAGCATGCCGGCGAATTTGTTCATGTAACTCTCAAACGACAGGGCAATAAGGTCGTCGGGCGCGAAACGGGGCTGGAACTCGGATCTTTTCTCAAGGATGGACACGGAAAACTGGAATCTGCCGAGGCTGAGGTGATGGTTGCCCATCTGGCGTCGATCCTGGAGACGGAGCCGATATTCCATGAGAAATGCCTCATTTGTCACGGCCGGGCGGTGACCTTCGTGCGATTCGAACTGATCCTGAGGAATGGCCGGGTCATCGGCCGCTATACCGGCCGTGATATCGAAGCGTTCCTGAACAATCACGGTCGGCTCGCAGGGAGTGAAATCCCAACCATCGTTCGGATGATGGAACGTCAACTGGCCTCTCCATAGACGACTGACCGGAGGTGCCGTGGGCACGCTTCGGTGCCCTCCCCCTTGCCAAAAGCGCCCTTGTGCCCCGACAATCGGGACATGACCCGACACCTGCTCGACCGATTGATCCAGTCCGCCGTCGTCTTGGCGGTCATGTCCTTTGTCATCTACGGGCTGATGGGGCTGATGCCGGGCGATCCGGTCGACCTGATGATCAGCGCCAATCCGAAGATTACCTCGGAAGACGCTGAACGCCTGCGGGCCCTGTATGGCCTCGATAAGCCGCTGATCGAACGCTACGCCAACTGGCTGGGGGCGGCGCTGGGCGGCGATTTCGGTTTTTCCCGCCTGCATGCCAAGCCGGTCTTCGAGGTGCTGATTCCGGCCTTGGGAAATACGGTGGTCCTGTTGGGCGCCAGTTTCGCCCTGTCGCTGCTGATCGCCCTGCCGAGCGGCATCTGGGCCGCCACCCGGCCCTACTCCAAAACAGATTACACGGTCAACCTGCTGGCTTTTGCCGGTATTTCCGTGCCCCCCTTCTGGCTGGCGCTCCTTCTCATTATCGTCTTCGCCGTGCTGCTGGGCGTCCTGCCGGCTGGCGGCATGGGCACGGTCGGCGCCGAGGGGCTGTGGGATACGCTTAAACATCTGGTGTTGCCGGTGGCCACCATCACCATCGCCAGCGTCGGCGGCCATACCCGCTACATGCGGGCCGCCATGATCGAGACGCTTCGTCAGGATTACATCCGCACGGCCCGCGCCAAGGGGCTGCCGGAAAGCCGCGTCGTCCTCGGCCATGCCCTGCGCAATGCCCTCATTCCGGTAGTCACCATCATCGCCCTCGATTTCGGCACGCTGTTTTCCGGGGCGCTGATCACCGAGACCATTTTCTCCTACCCCGGCATGGGCAAGCTGATCTTCGACGCCATCATGGGCAACGACTTCAACCTGGCCCTCATTGCCCTGCTGTTCGCCACCGTATTGACCCTGGTCGGCAACCTGCTGGCCGACATCGCCTATGTGTCGCTCGACCCGCGCATTAGTTACGGCAAGGTGCGGTCATGACGACGGCCACCAATACCCTGCCGCCGCCGAAGGGCGTCTGGCGGCTGACCTTCGAGCGGTTCATCGAACACCGGCTGGCCGTGGCCAGCGCCCTGGCCCTGGGCGTGATGGTGACGGCCGCCCTGGCCGCGCCGCTGGTCGAAGCCCTTATCGGCCCGGCCGATGCGGTCAACCTGCTGGCCCGTTTCGCAGGCCCCAGCACGGCCCACCCGCTGGGCACCGACGAACTGGGCCGCGACAACCTGGTACGGCTGCTCTACGGCGGGCGGGTATCGCTGTTTGTCGGCCTGACGGCGGCCCTGGTGGCGGCCGTCATCGGCACCCTTATCGGGCTGCTGGCGGGCTATTACGGCGGCCGCCTGGATGCCTTGCTGATGCGCTTTACCGACGGCGTCATCTCGCTGCCGATGCTGCCGTTGCTGATCGTGCTGGCGGCGCTGGACCTGGGCAAGCTGGGCCTGCCCCAGGCCTGGGTCGAATCCGAGGACGTCAGTCTCTACCGTATCATCATCATCGTGGCCCTGGCCGGCTGGACGACGGTGGCCCGCCTGGTGCGCAGCTCGGCCCTGGCCCTCCGGGCCCGGCCCTTCGTGCTGGCCGCCCATGCCCAGGGCGCCGGGGCGGCGCGTATCATGGGCGTGCATATCCTGCCCAATCTGGCTTCGCCGATCATCGTCGCCACGACACTGGCCACCGGCAACGTGATCCTCTTGGAATCGGTGTTGAGTTTCCTGGGCCTCGGCATTCAGCCGCCGATCCCCAGTTGGGGCAACCTGCTGACCAACGCCCAGGAACTGATCTGGTCGGCGCCGGCCCTGGCCTTCTATCCGGGTGTGCTGATCTTCGTCACCGTCATCGCCTTCAACTTCCTCGGCGACGGTTTGCAGGACGCCCTCGACCCGAAAGCCCTGAAGCGGTATTGACCCGCGGAGCCCTGAAGCGGGATTGACCCGCGGAGCCCTGAAGCGGGATTGACCCGCTGGGCCTTAGGCCTTCTCGGATTTCGGAATGGAGTCGATGTCACCGAGCCACGCTTGCGCCGAGCGGGTCCAGATTTGGCTCTTCGGAACAAGCTCGTTGCGTTGCCGCGCCGTGCCCAGGCGCAGGCTGTAGACCTTCGGCCCGTCACCGACCGAGGTCGAATGGAATCCCGCCCCGCAGGTGCCGCAAAAAGCCTGGATGCGCTGGTTGCCGCTGTCGCCGATTTTGACGTATTCCTTCGGCGCGCCGCTGAGTACCGTCAGGTTGTCTTCCGACACCAGGACAACGGTGCGAAAGGCACCGCCGGAAAAATTCTGGCAGTCGCTGCAATGACACAGGCGGACGGCCTCGGGGTCGATCTCCGCCTCATATTTGATAGCGCCGCAATGGCAGGCTCCGTCGATTTTCATATATACCCCCTCAAGTGCTAAGCACTTTCGTTTATTGAGACTCGACCCCCACCCAACCGCACCTGGAACAAGCAGGAAAAACTTGACCCCCAGCGGTGGGGGTCAAGCTCCAGTAAAAGATGCTGTTGGGTTGGGGTCAAGCTCCCGTAAATTAGTGACTCATCAACACCGGCATGGTCATGTGCTCCAGCATATGCTGGGTAACGCCGCCCAGGACCAGTTCGCGCCAGCGGGCATGGCCGTAGGCGCCCATGACGAACAGGTCGATGCCTTCGTCCGCCGCCCGTGAGAGCAGCATGTCGGCGATGTCGATGTCGTCGGTGGTCACATGTTCGGCTTCGGCGTTGATCTTATGCCGGGCCAGATGCTGGGCCAGGTCCATGCCCGGCACGTCGCCGTGGCCTTCCGGACCGTTGCCGGGATTGACGGCCATGACGCTGACCTTCTTGGCCAACTTCAACAACGGCAGGGCATCATTGACGGCGCGTGTTGCCCGTCGGCTGCCGTCCCAGGCCACCATCACCCGTTCGCCGATCACCGGGTACTCGCCCACATAGGGTACGACCAAGGCCGGACGCCCCATGGACAGAATCAGGCGATCCGGCAATCCGGCATCGGCGGCGATACCGCCTTCTTCCGGGTTGAGCTGGCCGATCACCGCAAGATCGCAGTAGCGGGCATTCATGTTGAGAATTTCGATTATATCGCCTTCGGCAGAGCGCCATTCAAAGGACACATCGGCTTTCTTGGCTTTATCGACGAAGACCGCTTCCGCTTCGTCGGACAGCCTATCCAGCGTAGCCGTTTGCATATCCAACACGTCCTGGCCGATCTGGGCCTGGATATAAGGCGGAATGGGGATGTGGGATTTGACATAGAGCCCGGTCAGGTGCGCCCCATGGGTGATAGCTAAGTTAACCGCCGCATCCATGCGGGCAATGCCCTGCTTGTTGGGGTCAACGTGAACCAGAATATCTTTTAAAGCCATGATCACTCCTTCCAGGCGATTCCGCCTTCATGTCTACCACGGAATCCTTACTTTTGGGTCATAATCATTCTAATCCTGCATAGCTCTTACAACATTGATATAGGTCAACATTTCCGGCTTCGACAGGGCAAATCGCTAAATAAATTGGTTTCGGGGCCGGGTTACCGTTATGCTTTGGTGATTTGTGGATAAAACAAGGAATAGGTGTGATCCTTTTAAAAATATCTACTCCTAATTCAGGGCCTTAGAGCGGGGACAACTTTATCCACAAGCTGCCCGGACTGTCTACGACGGTGTCTTATCAGGCCTTTGAAAAAAAGCACAGTAAACCCATAAAAAGTCTGGAAATATGCGTTCCAATCCCTACCTATTAAGCATAACAACAACATATTCGAAGGTGGGAGGGTCTATAGCGCCGTATCTCGGGCTATCTTCCCTTTTTACCAACGGACAATAAACCGAAAGGCTGGAGTCCATGTTCGGAATCACCCGGGCACCGGAGCTTGACCGTCCCGGCCTCCAATGGCTCAACGTTGACCGCCCGCTTTCGCTGCAGGATTTGCAGGGGCGGCTGGTCATACTCGATTTCTGGACCTCGTGTTCCGTCAACAGCCTGCATGTCCTGCCGACCCTCAATAAGATTATGGAGGCCTATGGGGAAGACGTTGTCGTCATCGGCGTCCATTCACCGAAATTCGATGCCGAACGTAATCCGGTAAACGTGCTCCGCGCCATTGAACGGTACGGCATCCGCCATCCCATCGTCCACGACCCGCAGATGATCCTGTGGGATGATTACGGCATCCGCGCCTGGCCGACTCTGGTTATCATCGACGCCAAGGGCCGGGTCATCGGCGACATGCCCGGCGAGCCCAACCCGGACCTGCTGGTCACCGGCATCGGAAAAATGATCCAGGACATCAAAGAGTCCGGCCAGTTGGCCCCGGCCCCGCCGCCCGCCGTTCGTGTGGCGCCGGACAACGGCGACAGGACCCTTAAATTTCCCGGTAAGATAAAACCCCTGCGCGGGGCCGGCGGCGAGAAGTCCTGGGCCGTCGCCGATAGCGGCCACCACCAGATCGTCATCCTCGGCGACGACGGCCGCGAACGCCGGCGTATCGGCAGCGGCAACCCCGGATTCTTCGACGGTGATTTGCAAGGCTGTTCGTTCAACAGCCCGCAGGGCCTGATTTCCGCCGACGGTATTCTCTACGTGGCCGATTCCGGCAACCACGCCATCCGCCGCATTGACCTGGATTCCGGGGACGTCTCGACCCTGGCCGGCACCGGGTACCGGGGCAAGGACCTTCAAGGCCAGAAAGCCGGCCATGAGGTTTCCCTGGCCTCGGTCTGGGATCTGGAAGTAAACGGTTCGCAGCTTTATTTCGCCAACGCCGGCACCCACCAGATCGGCATTTACGACCTTACCGACCACATCGTGCGCCCCCTGGCCGGCAACAGCGGCGGCGATATCGTCGACGGCGCCGCCCCGGAGGCCGAACTGGCCCAACCCAACGGCCTGGCCCTGGACGACAGCGGAAGCACGCTATATTTCGCCGACAGCGAATCCTCGGCCATCCGTTCCCTGTCGCTGGACAACGACCCCCAGGTGACGACCCTCAGCGGCCAGGACCTGTTCGAATTCGGCCATACCAACGGCGCTTTCAGCGAAGCCCTCTTCCAGCATCCCATGGGGCTGGCCGTGCGCAACGGCGGCCTGGTCGTCGCCGACAGTTTCAACGGCTGCCTGCGGCAAATGGATTTTCATTCGGGCCGGGTTTCCGACCTCGGCGAAATCGGCTTCGATCATATTGACTGCGACTACCGGATGGACGGCGAACCGGCCGGCGTCATCGCCGACGGCGACGACCGGCTTCTGGTTTCGGACACCAACAACCACCGCATCGTGGAAATCGACCTCAAGGCCAGAACCCTCCGCACCTGGGCATAAAATGTGCTCAAGCACAGGGGCATAACAACACCCACTTTCCCCGTCCCCTCTTAACCGAATCCCCGCAAGCGGTGGACCCAGGCGCCATCCTCGGTCACAATGAGGGCCGGTTGGCTTGGGGAGAAACCGACATGACGCATCAGAGCGGACGCCATTTCCTACAAGTGCCGGGGCCCAGCAACGTTCCGGAGACCGTCCTGCTGGCCATGGCGCGGGCCACCGTCGACCATCGCGGCCCCGAATTCAAGATTCTCACCCGCACCCTCCTGGAACGCTTCGAGGAAGCCTTCGGTTTCAATGACCCTGTTGTCATGTACCCCAGTTCCGGCACCGGCGCCTGGACGGCGGCGCTCAGCAACTGCCTGTCACCGGGGGACCGGGTGCTGGCCTTCGAGACCGGCCATTTCGCCCGGCTGTGGACGGGCATTGCCGGGGCCCTCGGCCTCGACCCCGTGCTGGAGCCGGGCGACTGGCGCTCCCCCGCCTCGCCGGGCCGGGCTGAGGAAATCCTCAAAGAGGACAGCGGCCACGCCATCAAGGCCGTCTGCGTCATCCACAACGAAACCTCGACGGCCACCATGAGCGACATCGAAGCCCTGCGCGGGGCGCTGGATGCGGCCGCCCACCCGGCCCTGCTGCTGGTCGACTGCATCTCGTCGCTGGGCTCCGTCCCCTACGACCACAAGGGCTGGCGGGTCGACGTTTCGGTCGGCTGTTCGCAAAAGGGCCTGATGCTGCCGCCGGGCATGGGCTTCAACGTGGTCAGCCAGAAAGCCCGCGACGCGGCCAGGGCGGCAAGCCTGCCGAAAGCCTATTGGGACTGGGAACCGGTCATCGCCGCCAACGAAAAAGGCGTCTTCCCCTACACGCCGCCGACCAATTTGCTGTACGGCCTGGAAGTGGCCCTCGAGCTGTTGCTGGCCGAAGGCCTGGATGCCGTCTACCGCCGCCACCGGCGCCATGGCGAGGCAACCCGCGAGGCGGTCCAGGCCTGGGGCCTGGAAACCGTCTGCCGCCATGCCGACCACCACAGCGATGCGCTGACCGCTATCCTCATGCCGGACGGCGTCGACGCCGACAAGGTGCGGGCGACGGCGCTGAAGAGTTTCAATGTGTCGCTCGGCACCGGCTTGGGCCAACTCAGCAAAAAGGCTTTCCGCATCGGCCACCTGGGCGATTTCAACGACCTCATGCTGAGCGGCACGCTGAGCGGCGTCGAAATGGCTTTGGAATTGTCGGGGGTCGCGTTCCAGAAGGGCGGCGTCGCGGCGGCGGCCCGCTACCTGATCGATACCGCCGAGGTTGAAGAGAGCGGAATCAAATAAGAGGCCGAAGTGGCCGGGAGAACGTCTTTTTACGACGCCGGAGCCGGCTCCGCCTCCCCGCCGCTCCGTTGCAGCCACCAGATCAGGGCATAGATGGCCAGTCCGGCGGCGTCGGTATACAGCCCCTGGTGCAGCAAAAGCAGACCCGCCGCCCCCATGATCAGGCGTTGCCACAGCGGCAGTTCTTTTTTCATGTAACCGATGACGAAGACGGCGATACCGTAGACACCGACGAAACCGCTGATGATGGCGGGAACGATATCCACCCATTCGCCGTTGAGCATGAGGCCCGGCCCGAAGAAGAACATGAAGGGCAGGATGTAACTGGTGATGCCGTAGAAGAAAGCGGTCCAGCCGACCTTGTTGATGTCGGCCTTGGCGATGCCCGCCGCCACATAGGAGGCCAGCGCCACCGGTGGCGTGATGGTCGACACGCAGCCATAGAAGAAAACGAACATGTGCGCCGTCAGGATCGGCACGCCGACCTCGGCCAGGGCCGGGGCTACCACGGTGGCCAGGATCAGGTAGGCCGCCGTCGTCGGCAGTCCCATACCGAGGATGATCGCCACCACCATGGTCAGGACCAGCGCAAAAAACGGAATGCCGCCGGAAGCCTCAAATATCAGTCCGGATATTTTCGAGCCCAGGCCGGTGAAACCGAGCGTCCCGGCGATGATACCGGCCGCCGCACAGGCTGCTGCAATGGGCACGACGCCCCTGGCCCCCTTGGTGATGGCACGGGCCGATTTGACGAAAAAATCAAGGTCGATGCGGCGGTTCCAAATAACGTTCATCACCAGCAACATGATGATCGAAACAAAGGAAGCCTTAAACGGCGAATAGCCGTAAACCATCATGGCAATGAGGGCCAGGAACGGGATGACGAAGGGCGCCCCTTTGAGCAGGATCATCAGGATCGGTTCGGTATCGCTGGTGTCCACCGGGCGCGGCTTGAGGCCATTTTTGACGGCCTGCATGTGGACCACGAAAAAGATCGACGTGAAGAACAGCAGCGCCGGAATAATTCCCACCTTCATGATGTTGGCATAGGGCGTGCCGACGATCTCGGCCATGATGAAGGCCGCCGCCCCCATCACCGGCGGCATGATCTGGCCACCGGTGGAGACCACCGCCTCGATGGCCCCGGCCTGGTGCGGCTCGTAGCCTTCCTTTTTCATCATCGGGATGGTCAGCGTCCCAGTGACCGCCACGTTGCCCGCCGCCGAGCCGGATATCATGCCCAGCAGGGTGGAGAAAATGACCGCTGTCTTGGCGCCCGCCGCCAGCATGCCCCTTGTCAGGCGGCTGGACAGCCGGAAGAAGAAATCACCGGCGCCGAATTCACTGAGGAAAGCGCCGTAGATGGTAAACATGATGATATAGGACGCCGAAACGCCGATCGGAATGCCGTAGACCCCCAAACTGGTGGTGGTCAGGAATTCCGACATGCGAATGAGGCCGTAACCGCGGCTGTTGAAGACGCCGGGCAGGTATTCGCTGATAAACGGATAGGTGAAGAAGGCCAGGCAGATCAGCGCCAGGAACAGGCCGACACCCCGCCGCGCCCCTTCCAGCACCAGGAACAGAATGACGATGCCGACATAACCGTCCATGGGTTCGGTGTCGCCGCCGCTGAAGGCGATTTCCTGCCATCGGCTCAGCAGGTAAACGCTGCTGCCGATGGCGGCGGCAACCAAGATCAGGCTGGCCAGGCGGTCCAGGGTGTTGCCTTCCAGCCGCTTTAAGGTCGGCTTGGTCAGGAACAGCATCATCATCATCATCATCAGATGGAAGATGCGGATATCCGGCGTCGACAGGACAATGAATCCGGACACGTTCAGCAGGTGGAAGACGCCGATCAGGAAGGCGATAACGCTGACTGAGTTGTCCAAAAGTTTATTGAAGGTGTCCTGCATTATTTTTTTTAGTCTTTCAGCCGGTAAATCGAAAAAAGCAAGGCCTCCACAGGGGAGGCCTTGCCACGGTACTAGATTTTCCGAAAGAAGCGAACCTTACTTCTTAAAGTAACGGGCCGCACCCGGGTGCAGCGGGATTTTCAGCTTCAAGCTTTCGGACGGAACGATCTGCTTGGCGTAGGCGTTGATCTTTTTGAACTCGCCCAGATGGTCATAGATCGCCTTGGCGATCTTGTAGATATTTTCCGGGTCGGCTTTGACGTCGGTAATCAGCATGTTCTTGACGCCGAGCACGCGGCCGTCTTCCGGTGTCTTGTAGACGCTCTTCGGCAACACGACCTCGTTATAGTTCTTGTACTTGGCCAGGGCCTTTTTCATGTCGGCCAGCTTGATGAACTTCAATTCCTTGGTCACCCGGGCCTGCATAACGGCGCCCGACGGATAGCCGGACAGGGCAAAGGCGGCATCGACATTGCCGTCGGCCAACTGTGCGAAACCGTCGTTATAGGACAGGAAGCTGGGTACGATGTCTTTCAGGGTCATGCCGTGCAGGCCCAAGACCTGCTTGAGGAACGGCGTCGTGCCGCCACCGGCGGGGCCCATGGCCACTTTCTTGCCCTTGAGGTCGGCGATGGTGTTAATCGACGAGCTTTTCAAGGTCATCATGTGGAGGATGGAGAAATGCAGCGAACCGACGGCCCGCAGGTTCATCTTGCCGTCCTTCTTGTACATGGCGACGCCCTTATTGGCGAGCACCGACAGATTGTTGTTGGTGATGGCGATATCGACTTCGCCCTTGTTGACCAGCTTCGGGTTCTGCACCGAACCGCCGGTCACCACCGGCACCATGGTCAAACCGTCGGCGTATTTGCCGACCAGGGTGGAAATGGCTTGGCCGACGGGATAGAAAGCGCCGCCCTGACTGGCCGTGCCGATGCGGAGTTCTTCAGCCTGAACGCTGACTGCGGACAGGCCGACGGCGGCAACAGCAGCAGCCGCGATATGTAATTTCATTGATTTCATTGGTAGCCCCCATAGGTATTGATTAAAAGGCGGACGGCCCGGACGGTGATGCCCGGACGGTGAATAAGCCTGGGATATTAGCCCGAAAATTTTATCGAAACTTTGAGATAAGGCAAGATATTCTCGATATAAAGTGGATGTCCTGTCCGCCGTCCGGGGAAGCCGTTAGGCCATAACCCGACCGAAAAAAGTCAATCCCTCAGAGGATTGCCGTTGCTGCCCGGTTCGATGCGGTCGCGGATGGCATCGATGGCGGCGTGAAATTCGGGCGTCCGTTTAACGTCCCCGGCGGTGTCACGGTCCTTGTTGATGGCGATTTCGAACATACCCGACAGCCGCCCCGGCCGGGAGGACAGGACCGCCACCCGGTCGGCCAGCACCACCGCTTCGTCGATCTGGTGGGTGACGAAAAGAACCGTCTTCCCCGATCCCTGCCAGATACGCAACAGTTCGCGCTGCATGGACTCGCGGGTCAGGGCGTCCAGCGCCGCGAACGGTTCGTCCATCAGCAAGACCTTCGGGTCGGGGGCCAAAGCGCGGGCTAGGTTGACCCGCTGGCGCATGCCGCCGGACAGCTCAACCGGCAAACTTTCTTCATAGCCTTCCAAGCCGACCAGGGCGATCATCTCACGGGCGCGGGTCGCCGCTTTGCCGGCCTCCCAGCCCGCCAACTGCAAACCGAAGGCGACGTTTCCCAACACCGTGCGCCAGGGATAGAGGTTGTCCTGCTGGAAGACAAAACCGCAATCCGACGTCGGCCCGGTGACCGCATGGCCGAACACCTCGACCCGGCCCGCCGACGGTTCGACCAGGCCCTGGACGATGCGCAGCAAGGTCGTCTTGCCGCAGCCGCTGGGCCCGACCAGACAGAGGAATTCGCCCTCGTCGACATCGAGGTCGATGCCGTCCAGGGCCTGCACGGTCCGGCCGCCGCGCCCGAACGCCATGCCGAGCCCGCGGATTTTCAGCATGGCCTGGGGACGCCTGGTTCCCGGCGGTGTCGGCTCCGGATGTGCGGAAGAGGTACTTTGCATGGTGTCCCACGATAGCCCGCGCCGAAAAAAAAATCGATACGCATTGGCAGGACATTTATTTTCCGATAGGTTCCGCAACCGAACGCCGCCGCCAAAGATATTGCCTGCGGGGCCGGCGCTCCAATGAAACAGTCTCATCGAAAGGGGTACAGCATGGCTCAACAGATCAGGCGCGTGGTTACCGGCCACGATGAAAACGGTACGGCAGTGGTCATCCGGGACAGTGTTTCCGAGCATATCCTGCAACGCCCGAACCGGCCCGGCGTGACGCTCACCAACCTGTGGCAGGTCACCAAGGCGCCGGCCCAGATGGAAACTCCTGACGATCCGGTCGACGGTGATTTCGTGCTGCATCCGCCGAAGAACGGCTCCGTTTTCCGCACCGTGCAGTTTGACCCGGAAGACCCGGAGGTGATGGCCAAATTGGACGGCAAGGCCGCTTTCGCCGAGATGGGAGCTTCCGCCAACATCGTCGAAGGGGCCCGCCATCCCTTCATGCACCGGACCGACAGCGTCGATTACGCGGTCATCCTGACCGGCGAAATTTATATGATGATGGATGATACGGAAATCCTGCTGAAAGCCGGCGATACGGTGGTCCAGCAAGGCACCAACCACGCCTGGTCGAACCGCGGCACCGAACCCTGCATCATCGCCTTTGTGCTGGTCGACGCGGAATAGCGAGTCCCGAGCGGACGAAACCTCCCGCATCGACGATTTGCGAAATTATACAAAACCAAATTTCACGATTTCGGTCTTAATCCATCCAATAATGGGCGCTCATACGAGCGCCCATTTTTATACCGTGAAAGCGACAGGCATATCTGGCAACGTCCCCTTCAGACTTCAGCCTTTATAGCCCGAAGTGTCCGCTCTTAGCCAGAAGCGGGCATTGCCTTTGATTTTGGTTTACTCTGAAAATGGTCCCTATAACATATGTTTCGGTTGGTAAATGTGTATTCGCATGACGATAGTTACAGGGGAATAAAATTCTCATGGTAGTGCAATATAACGAAAATAAAGAAATCGTAGATAGGCAAATGACTTCGATTGAATCAGCCGATCTGAACTTAGGTAGCAAGAATATTCCTTTTAAGCTTTTCTCAAGTAGCAAACAATTAATCTATGATATTTTTTCGGGTAAGACCTACCCTCATGTAACTTTCCTTAAAAATGTACAAATTATATTAGATGTAGGGGCCAATGTTGGGGCCGCCAGCGCCTTTTTTCGCTTTGTGCATCCGGATGCACAGATTTACGCTTTTGAACCATATTCGGAATGTTTTGCGCTTCTATCAGAAAACATAGACCACATTGACGGTGTTCAGGCTTTCAATTTTGGCCTTCATGAACAGGACAAAACGGCGGAACTGCACATTAGTAAGTTCGATTATGGAACCAATTCCATAGGGACATGTGTGCATAATTCCGCCAATACAGAATCTATTATTCTGAAAAATGCCTTGGAAACAGTACAAGACTTGGGCATCAAGACGATTGATATACTGAAGGTTGATACGGAAGGGTGCGAACTTCCAATTCTCTCAAGCCTGCTACCAGTTTATTATCCTCAGGCTGTCTATCTCGAATATCATAGTGATTCCGACCGGCAAGCAATAGATGCGATGCTAAGCAAAGACTATCTATTGTTCACTGGCAGCATTCCTTCCCCTCACAGAGGTGAACTCTGTTATGTCAGACGCAGTGTAATACCTGAAGATGAGGAATCCCATCGCATCGAAATTAAATCGTAGTATTTTGTAATAATTACAAAGCTCTATTGGGACCGGAGCTTTTACAGTA
>JADHTD010000026.1 GCA_016776525.1 Rhodospirillales bacterium | reverse complement strand
CGATGCCGGGGCGTAACGGCACGGCGCCGCTTTCCAGCATTCCGACGTAGAAATCGGTCTTTTTTCGATGCAGGGCGGCGATGGCCTCGTCAATGTCCGGGGTCCGAAGCAATGCCGGGTCGGCGCTTTCCAGATAATGGCGGATGCGGTGCCTGCCGCCGGTGACCTTAAGTAGATCCTTATAAAGCGTCTGATCCCAATGCCAGTTGTGGCCGAAGGCCTCAAAGGCGGCGTTAAAGGCCTGGCGGTGGGCGTCCTCGGTGTCGGCCAGGGTGCCGTCGACATCGAAAAGCAGAGCTTTCAGGGTCATCCGGGGGTCCTCATGCGGTTCGGTGGTTGATCAGCCAGCATCTATATTAGAATAAAATAATATATAGGGCCTGAAAGGCGGCCTGGCAATAAGTCCGCTGCAACCGAGAGGGAAGAGAACCTAGGAATGGCCGGTTAAAGGGGAAAATGGTGGAGCCGATCGGGATCGAACCGACGACCTCCACGTTGCGAACGTGGCGCTCTCCCAACTGAGCTACGGCCCCAAAATTTTCTGTCCCGGCCCCGGCCCTTATTGGGGAGGCGAAAGAGCGTCGCCTAGCGGGGGCCTTGCGGTCCCGGCGCTGCCGGGTGGCGGATAATGTGTCCCGAGGGCGGCTCCTGTCAAGGGTTCAGCAACGGTTGGGGGTGGACCATCGCTTGCCCTTGCTTCACTCGCCGCCTGAGGCTAGTTTACACCCCGCTTTTCCCAGGACAAATCCGGTCGAAAAAATATGGATGTCATTCTCGTTCCCGCCCTCAAGCTGCTGATCAACGTCATCGACCTCTATATCTGGGTCGTGGTGATCGGCGTCGTTCTCAGCTGGCTGACCGCTTTCAACGTGGTCAATAGTTCCAACCGCTTCGTCTATATAGTTGGGGACTTTATATACCGGTTTACCGAACCGCCGCTGCGCCGTATCCGCGGCATTCTGCCCGACCTGGGCGGCTTCGACATCTCGCCGATTATCCTGATCTTTATCCTGATTGCCTTACAGGAGGTGATTGTCCGGATTATCCTGAAGGTCGGTTGATGCCGTTTGGACTGGCGCCGGGTGCCGTCCGGGTGCGGGTTCATCTGACCCCGAAGGCGTCCCGCAATGCTATCCAGGGCCCGGTTGCGGATGCCGATGGCGGCAGTGTCCTGAAGGTCCAGGTGACGGCGGTGCCGGAAGGCGGCAAAGCCAATGCGGCCCTCATCAAGCTGCTGGCAAAGGCGTGGAAGCTGCCGAAAACGGCCCTGTCGGTGGAAAGCGGCGCCACCAGCCGGCGCAAGACGATCCGCATCGAAGGGGGCGACGAGACCCTCCTGCAAAAATTGAAAAAAAAGGTGTAAGGGGACAATGGCAAAGGCAAAAATCATCGACGGCAAGGCTTTCGCGGCGACCGTCCGCAACCGGGTGGCGGCCGCCGTCGAGCAGTTGCGTAAGGCATATGACCTAACGCCGGGATTGGCCGTGGTCCTGGTCGGTGAAGACCCGGCCAGCCAGGTCTATGTGCGCAACAAAGCCAAACAGACCGTCGAGGTCGGCATGGAATCCTTCGAACACCGCCTGCCGCCCGATATTTCGGAAGTCCAGTTGTTGACGCTCATCGGCGGCCTTAACAAAGACCCAAAAGTGCATGGAATCCTTGTCCAATTACCCCTGCCGGAACAGATCAGCGAAGCTGCCGTGCTGGCCGCCATCGATCCCGACAAGGACGTTGACGGTTTCCACGTGGTCAATGCCGGCAGGCTGGCGACCGGCGATGCGGACGCCATGGTGCCGTGCACGCCTTTGGGCTGCCTAATGATGCTGAAGGAGCAGCTGGGCGAACTGGCCGGTCTCAAGGCACTGGTACTGGGCCGTTCCAACATCGTCGGCAAGCCGATGGCGGCGTTGCTGTTGCGCGAAAGCTGCACCGTAACCCTGGCTCATTCGAAAACCCACAACCTGACCGAAGAATGCCGCGCCGCCGATATTCTGATTGCCGCCGTCGGCCGTGAACAGATGGTCAAAGGCAGCTGGATCAAACCGGGGGCGACGGTGATCGACGTCGGCATCAACCGCATTCCGGCTCCGGAAAAGGGCGAAGACAAGACCCGGCTGGTCGGCGACGTTGATTTCGATGAAGCCGTCGAAGTGGCCGGGGCCATCACCCCGGTACCGGGCGGCGTCGGCCCGATGACCATCGCCTGCCTGTTGCGCAACACGGTGACCGCCGCCTGCCACCAGCACGATATCGACGTGCCGGAGATGTGAGCGCCACGCGTTTTTTCTGGAGCCTGACCCCAGCCCAACGGCACCAAGATTTGATTTGAAAACAAATCCCGTCAGGCGGACACTCTTTATCCGGCAGGAACGGGAGGACGGCATCATGCTCTATGCGGTGACGGCGACGTTGATCGAAGAACGGGCGGCGGATTTTTACGGACACCTTACCGACGGGTCCATCGAAGGCCAGCAACCGGACGGGGCGGAAATCGTTGATTCCATGCAGCGCGCCCGTATCGGGCCGGACGGCCGGGTCCGCTGGACCGAGGTCTGTTTCTGCGCCACACCCCTGGCCCACGAACGGCAAACCCAGTTGGATACCTATTTCACGGATATCGAAACGCAAGAGTCGGATGAACACCGCACCTTCGACGGCAGTCCGCTGATGGACCGCCTGGCGGCAGCTTAGCGGGATTATCCCAAGGTCCTAGCTGGCGACAAAGAGAGCCATCAGAACGGCGGCCATGGCGGCGGCCCCGCCATAGGCCAGGGCTTTGCGGGACAGGGGCTTTTGGGAACCGCTTGCGGGAGGTCCCTCCGCAGGCTGGTCCGGCCCGGCCGCTTCGTCGGCGGTATCCGGGTTCGGTGGGGCCGCATCCCGGCTCATTTCCAGAAGGGTTTTCGGATAAACCTCCCCCGCTTTCTCATCGATGTAGTGACCGATCACCTTAATGCCCATGATCTCCGGCTTTTTGCCGTACATGGACTCGGCTTGCTGGCGGGACTTCTCCTCTTCAGAATGGACGGCGATCAGCATCCACTCTCCGTCCCGGCGGATATGAATCTCATAGGTATTGGCGTTAGGCATAACCGGTCCCCCCG
This sequence comes from Rhodospirillales bacterium, assembly GCA_016776525.1. Taxonomy (GTDB): domain Bacteria; phylum Pseudomonadota; class Alphaproteobacteria; order Rhodospirillales; family JADHTD01; genus JADHTD01. The sequence goes on along the minus strand of JADHTD010000026.1, from coordinate 12,757 downwards.
AATTGGTGCGGCATCATCCATCTGCAAAGGCGCCACAACCCTGGCGCTCTCTGCCGGACAAACCGTTTTAAATCAATTCTGTGCCGGAGTGGCGGCACATCCCCCTTCTGCCGGTCGCGGGGCTGGGCAAATCCGCAACCCGTCACCGGCAGCCCCATTTAACCATAAATGCGACTTAATTGCACTAAAAACGAGTTATACGGGTGGAATCAAGGAAACGGCCACCGGAAGACCGGTGACCGTTTCTTGTTTTCCAGCCGGGGCTGTCGGGGGGCCGGGTCAGGCCGCTTTGGCGGCCCTGAGCGCCGCCAGCACCGTATCGGCATCGGACACTTCGAAGGGATCGTCCGGGGCATTGTCGCTGTAGCCCGGCTCGACAAACATGCGTTCGATAACGCCGTCATTGACGATCATGGCATAACGCCAGCTGCGCAGGCCGAAACCGAGGTTAGACTTATCGACCAGCATGCCCATCTTGCGGGTGAACTCGCCATTGCCGTCGGGCAGCAGGAAGACGTTCTTGGCGCCCTGGTGCTGGCCCCACTGGTACATGACAAAGGCGTCATTGACCGACAGGCAGACCACTGCGTCGACGCCCTCAGCCTTGAAGTCCTCATAGAGTTCCTCGTAACGGGGCAGGTGGCTGGTCGAACAGGTCGGCGTGAAGGCGCCGGGCAGGGAGAACAGAACGACCCGTTTGCCTTTGAAAACATCGTCCGAACTGAGGTCCTTCCATTCGAACGGATTAGGCCCGCCCAGGGCCTCATTGCGGATCCGGGTTTTGAAGGTGGCGGCGGGAATTTTTTGTGCAGTGCTCATAGTAGTTATCCTTTTATATTCAGTTGGTTATTGGTCTTAGATTGTTGGAGTTGGTAAATTTATGCTGCAAAAATGCTGCGCAGCATTTTTTAGGCTTCGATCATCGAACGCAGCATCCAGGCGGTCTTTTCGTGGACCTGCATGCGTTGGGTGAGCAGATCGGCGGTCGGTTCGTCGTTGGCTTCGTCGGCCACCGGGAAGATGCTGCGCGCCGTGCGCACAACGGCGGCCTGGTCCTCGGCCAGCTGGCGGATCATCTCTTCGGCCGCCGGCACGTCGGTTGATTCCGCGATGCTGGTCAGCTTGGCGTACTGGGCGTAACTGCCGGGCGCCGTGTGACCGAGGGCGCGGATACGTTCGGCGATCTCATCGACGGCGAGGGCCAGTTCCGTGTACTGCCCCTCGAACATCAGGTGCAGGGTGTTGAACATCGGACCGGTAACGTTCCAGTGGAAATTATGAGTCTTCAGGTAAAGGGTGTAGGTGTCGGCCAGCAGGCGGGACAGGCCGTCGGCGATGGCTTGGCGGTCATTCTCTTCAATGCCGATATCGAAGCTGGTGGTCATGGGGGCTCTCCTTAAGCTTGTTAATTCGGGTGCCGGGCCTCGCTGCCCGTTCGTTGAAGGAGAGACTAGAGGATTACAAAAAAGAGGTAAAATGAGTTATTTATATTAAACAAAGTGATAAAATCGATTACTATAAGAACCCGAATTATACAGAAATAGTATGTGTTATCATGACTCCTTTGCCCTCCCTGCGCCAGCTTCAACATCTTGTCGCCCTCTCCGAACAGGTTCATTTCGGGCGGGCGGCTGAGGCTTGTTTCATCACCCAGTCGTCCTTGAGCGCTTCCATCAAGGAATTGGAAAATGTGCTGGGTGCGGTTCTTGTCGAACGCACCAAGCGATCGGTGCAATTCACGGCCCTGGGTCTCCAGGTAGCGGACAGGGCCCGCACCATCCTCAGTGAAACGGGCGACCTAGTCGACCTAGTACAGGCGGCGGCGGCTCCCTTAAGCGGCGGCCTTAGGTTGGGCGTCATTCCAACCATCAGCCCGTTCCTGCTGCCCCGGCTGCTGCCAACCCTGCGTCAGGCCTATCCCGATTTGCGGCTTTACCTGCGCGAGGAACAGACGACCCGCTTGCTGGAGCAGCTTGCCGCCGGCGACCTCGACGTTCTGTTGCTGGCCTTCCCCTATCCGATGGCGAAGACGGCCACCGAGGTCTTCGCCGAGGATCCGTTCCTGGTGGCTTTTTCGCGCACCCATCCTTTTGCCGGCCGGGAACGGATCACAACGGCCGACTTGGCGGGTGAAAATCTATTGCTATTGGAGGACGGCCATTGCCTGCGGGACCATGCGCTGGCCGCTTGCGGACTTGCAACCCTACAGGGGGAAAAGGGTTTCCAGGGAACCAGCCTGCACACCCTGGTGCAGATGGTGGACAACGGGTTGGGTTTGACCCTATTGCCGAAAATGGCGGTTGATGGGGGCATCATCCGGGGCACCAAGATCGCCGTCCGCCCCCTGGACGGTCCGGCGCCGGGCCGTCAAATCGGCCTCGCTTGGCGCAAGACTTCGCCCAGGACAGGGGAACTCAAATTGTTGGGAAATATTTTCCGGGACGAATTGGCGATGCCGGTACGGCCTAGCAGGCGTCTGGATTAAGGGGGGAACCGAAATAGGGGCCCTTATTCAACGAACATGGACATGGCGATCAGGCCGCTGACCAGGGACAACATGACCAGGATGGCGATCCAGACGGTGGACATAAGGGACTTGGGCTTCTTCACCACCACCGGAATAACGACCTCGCCGTCGTCGTCGTCGTCGTTGCTCCAACTGCGGGCTGCCTGCCGGGGTTGCCGATCCGGCTTCTTGTTGGTCGGATCATGGGTGAACAAGGTGCGGGCAAAGGTGTTGCCGGAATTCTCTTCGTAAATCTCAGCCACCACTTTGATGCCGTCATAGAATTTATTAGAGGTCATCTCACGGGCTTCGGTGATGGCTTTCTCCCGCGTGTTGTGAACCGCGGTAATCATCCACCGGCCGTCCTTGAGGGTGTGGATTTCGTATGTTGTGGTGTTGTTCATCAATCGCCACCTTGAAAAAATATAAATCCTCAGGCATCGGTTTAAAAAACCTCTGCCCGTCCTCAAGAGAAATCCTCAAAAAATGATAATTGCAATTACCGGTGCTTCTTTATGAAATTGTGCTTATTTCCGGTATTTGGCCTGATGATCCGGTTGAAGATGAAGACCCGTACCGAATAACGCACAGGGGGTCTTGGTTTCGTCCTTCAGGCGCCAATTGCAATTTTCCCGCCGCGTCCCCCTTAAATGTCCAATCAGTTCGATGCCTTGGGGTACATCGTTCACTCGTACTATGATTATAACAAGATCAAATATTTAACAATGAAATTTGAGTGATTAGATCAGATAAATAAAAGGGTATGAAACAGGGCCGCCGGCTTCCGGAAACACCGGAAACGACTGCCCTGCATCACCAGGTATTGGACAGGATTTGAAAATCGGCGGCCATTGATCGAAACGTTGACCCTATGGGAGAGAAAGGCCCCTGTCATTTGACAAACATGGACATGGCCACCAGGACGCTGGCCATGGAGCCCATAACCAACATCAGGAGCATCATGGTCGACATAAAGGACGACTGACCCGCCGTTTTTTCCTCACCGGCCAGCTTAGCCTGATATGCCGCCGGGCGGCGTTGCGAACGGTTACGGTGTTGTGGACGGTTACGTCGTTGCGGCTGTTGCCGGGCCGGTTCTTCTGTCTTACGTGTCCTGTCGTGGTTAAACAAAACCCGGGCATAGGTGTTGCCGGAATTTTGGTCGAACAATTCGGCCATCACCTTAACGCCGTCGAAGAACCGGTTGCCGGTAATCTCGCGGGCCTCGTTAAGAGCCATAGCTTTTTCATTGTGAACGGCGGCAATCAACCAGCGGCCGTTTTTCAAAGTGTGAACTTCGTATGTCGTCATCGTACTCATCGGTCTAACCCAATCGATACTGTTGCATTTGTGGCGGTCCCCAACGGACCGCTGACCAGCAAGAGTGTTATGTTCATCTTTTTGAACGTAATATTTGGTTGATTGGATTAAAGTCCGTCCAACTTCCCAGGACGGTTGTTCAATCTCCCCTTCAACGAGGATAGTTATACGCCGTTAAAAAGCTTTCATCTGTGATGGTGGTCACAACCGAAACAAAAAAAGATAGAAATGTTCGTTTCCGAAAATTACTCCAGAAGGCACGGCTTTATGCGCTTTTGACAAAGGCCTGCATATGTATTTATGCACCTGAGAACAAATAAATTTGCGCCGGTGGGGCATTTTTTTCGGTGAAGCGGCCTTTGTCTGGGGACCGGACTTTGTATACTGAACTTATGAGCAATCTGATCGCCGCCGCCCTCGTTTTCGTGCTGACCCATCACATTCCGGCGGTCAAACCGGTGCGCGCCGCCCTGGTCGCTGCCTTGGGCGAGCGTCTCTACATCCTGCTTTATTCCCTGGTCAGCCTCGGGGTTTTGGTCTGGCTGTTCTGGGCCTTCCTCGAGGCGCCTTATGTGGAATTGTGGCCGTATCAGGAATGGGCCCGATGGTTGGCGCTGGTGGTCATGGTGCCGGCCTGCATCCTATTGGTGGCCGGCAGCACGACGCCCAATCCCCTGTCCGTGGGTTGGGGGACGGCTGGCTATGACCCGTCCCGTCCCGGCATTGTCAGCGTTACCCGTCATCCGGTGATGTGGGCTTTTGCATTATGGGCAGCGGCCCATATTCCGGTTAACGGCGAGGCGGCGGCGGTAATACTCTTTACTCTGATGCTGGGCCTCAGCCTGACCGGACCGAAGAGCCTGGACGTCAAGCGCCGGGCCAAACTGGGCGAAGAAACCTGGCAGCGGCTGGCCGGACCGACTTCTTCGGTGCCGTTTGCCGCCATGGGTTTGTGGCGGGCGGGGGCGAAAAATGCTTGGCGGCAGGTTCCGGAGACCCTCAACCAAATCGGCTGGGGGCGACTGTTGGGCGGAGCCGCCCTTTATCTTGTGTTCCTTTATGGCCATCCCGTCCTTTTCGGGGTGTCGCCGATGCCCTGACCAGGGAGCCGTCATCGGGACCACGCCTTTGGGGGGCCGCTTCCACGTTCGGGTCCGGAAATCGTAATCAGAGCCAGTCTTTACCATGACAAAGCTGGTCCTTTTGGGACCGGTGCCGTCCGCCGATGGATACGAAAAAACTGCCGTTGGACGAAGTTTGGATTTTTGGCGGTGATTCTTGACGCCCGTCAAGGATGCGGATGCGGATTATTCTTAATATTATGGCCTTGACGAACCCCCTTAATCCCTATTTAATTTATGGGTAATTATTGCGACTTATTGTTAATATCATTTATTAATTTTAATCAATGAAAACAACAGAATAAGTTCAATTAATCTCTGTCGTTTTCTTGAAAACAAGAAGCCAAAGAACCAAAAGAAAAAAGAAAGGCCCCCGACATGCAAGCGGATCCCCACAACCTGGAAGCCAAAGCTTTCCCCCTGGCCCTGGCCCAGGGCGGTGAGCGGCTCCGTATTGCCGCCTTTAAGACCGGCAAGGGGTTGGGCATGAAACTGAGCACTCTTGGCCTGCATGTGGGCTCGGAAGTTGAGGTCCTGCACCGCCAGATCAACGGGTCGGTGGTCGTTTCCCGCGACAGCAACCGGGTGGCCCTGGGCGCCGGTATGGCGCAGAAGATTATGGTCACCCTGAGTCCGCAGGAAACAAAAGGTGATGGACTTGGGACTCTACAGGGGACGGCCGTCTGAGACGGCGTCCCCCGGTTGGATTGAGAAAATGAACGCCTCACCGACCCTGACCATCGGCATTGCCGGCAACCCCAACTGCGGCAAGACGACGGTCTTCAACGCCCTGACCGGCGCCCGCCAGCGGGTCGGCAACTGGCCCGGTGTCACCGTCGACCGCAAGACCGGCCATTACCGGGACGGCGGCCAGACCATCACGGTCATTGACCTGCCCGGTGTTTATACCCTGGGGGCTTTGCCGGGCATGGAAGGCCTCGATGAGCGGATCGCCCAGGACGCCATCCTCAAGGGTGAGGCCGGACTCATCGTCAACGTGGTCGACGCCACCAACCTGGAACGCAACCTTTACCTGACGGCGCAACTGTTGGAGATGCGGGTGCCGATGGTGGTTGCCGTCAATATGATGGATCTGGCCGAAGGCCTGGGCATTGGTATCGATCCCGAACACCTGGCCGAACATCTGGGCTGCCGGGTGGTGCCGATCGCCGCCAGCCGGGGTACTGGGATTGCCGACCTGAAAGCGGCGATTCTCGAGACGGCGGCGGAAAATGCACCGCCCGCCACCGTTCTTGGCTACGGCCACCGGCTGGAAAAAGCCCTGGAAGAGATTCTGCCCTTGCTGACGGACGTGGCCGAAGAGCGCGGTGCAAACCCACGCTGGTTGGCCATTAAACTGCTGGAAGGCGATGCCGCAGCCCAGGCTATCGCCGGTGCGGCGGTTAACGGCCTGCTCGATACCCTGGTTCCGGCCCTGGAAGCGGAAGAGGGTGAAGACGCCGATATCCTCATCGCCGATTCCCGCTACGCCTTTGCCAACAAACTGGCTCGCCACGTGGTCAGCAAATCGGGGACGGTGCGGCGCACCACCTCGGACGCCCTGGACCGGCTGGTCCTCAACCGTTGGCTGGGCCTGCCTATTTTTCTGGGCCTTATGTACCTGATGTTCATGTTCACCATCAACCTTGGCGGCGCCTTTATCGATTTCTTCGATATCGCTACCGGCGCCCTGCTGGTCGACGGTTTCGGCGAACTGCTGACGGCCATCGGCAGTCCCGCCTGGCTGCGGGTGATCCTGGCTGACGGCCTCGGCGGCGGCATCCAGGTGGTGGCCACCTTCATTCCGATCATCGGCTGTCTCTATCTGTTCCTCTCGGTATTGGAGGATTCCGGCTACATGGCGCGGGCCGCCTTCCTCATGGACCGCTACATGCGGGCCATTGGATTGCCGGGCAAGGCCTTCGTGCCGCTGATCGTCGGCTTCGGCTGCAACGTGCCGGCGATCATGGCCACCCGCACCCTGGAGCAGCAGCGCGACCGAACCATGTCGGTGCTGATGACGCCGTTCATGTCCTGTGGCGCACGCCTGGCCGTCTATGCCCTGTTTACCGCCGCCTTCTTCCCGGTCGGCGGTCAGAATGTGGTCTTTGCCCTCTATCTGGCCGGCGTGGGAGTGGCCATCGGCACCGGTTTCATCCTCAAACACACCCTGCTGATGGGCGAGACCACCGCCTTCGTTATGGAACTGCCGCCCTATCACATGCCGAACCTGAAGGGCGTGCTGCTGCATGCCTGGGGTCGCTTGAAGAGTTTCATCTTCGGTGCCGGTAAGATCATCGTCATGGTCGTGGTGGTCTTGAACTTCCTCAATTCCATGGGCACCGACGGCAGTTTCGGCAATGAAGATAGCGACCGTTCGGCGCTCAGCGCCGTCGGCCGGGCCATCGTTCCGGCCTTCAAGCCGCTGGGCATCGAAGACGACAACTGGCCGGCGACGGTCGGTATCTTTACCGGCATCTTCGCCAAGGAAGCAGTGGTCGGCACCCTGGATGCGCTCTATTCCTCGATCGATAAAACGGAAGCTGCCGCCAACGGTAAGACGGAACCGCCCTTCGACCTGTGGGCCGGGCTGGGTGCTGCCGTTGCCTCCATCCCCGCAAACCTCAAGGCCATCACCGACCTGATTACCGACCCACTGGGCCTCGGCGCCGTCGGCGTCGGCAGCAAGCAAGCCACCGCCGAAGCCCAGGATGTTTCGGAAGCCACCTTCGGGGCCATGGTGACCCGCTTCGACGGAGCGGCGGGGGCCATCGCCTATCTGTTGTTTATCCTGCTCTATATCCCGTGTGTGGCGGCATTGGGCGCCGTCAACCGGGAGGTCGGCGGCCGCTGGACCCTGTTCGCCGCCGTCTGGACGACGGGTTTGGCCTACGGCCTGTCGGTCGGCTTTTATCAGGCGGCAACCTTTGCCAATCATCCCTTTGCGTCCACGGCCTGGCTCGGCGGCCTCGGTCTGGCCTTCCTGGCGGCGGTGGCGGCCATGCGCCTGACCGGCAACCGCCAGCGCCGGTTGAACCCGGTCATGGCGGCGGAGTAAGCGATGATCCTTTCAGAACTCAAAGATTATCTCGCCCAACACAAACGGGCCGGTATCGGCGATCTGGTCAACCGTTTCCAGTCCGAGCCCGACGCCATCCGCGGCATGCTGGAGCATTTCATCCGCAAGGGCCGGGTGAGGCGCCTGGAGACGGAACTGGGCGATTGCAGCGGTTGCAGCAAATGCGACGCCTACGCCCTGGAAATCTATGAATGGACCGGGCGCTAGGCGCCATTTCCACCGCCGGCCGAATACACTTTCCTTGAAAGCTGTTTGATTGCCCGGCCCTTCGTGCTAGAAGCCCCGCCATGAGTGACCTCGCCCACATCCGCAACTTCGCGATTATCGCCCACATCGATCACGGTAAGTCGACCCTGGCCGACCGACTGATTGAGATGTGCGGAGGCTTGAGCAAACGCGAAATGTCCGAACAGGTGCTCGATTCCATGGAGATCGAGCGCGAACGGGGCATTACCATCAAGGCCCAGACCGTGCGGCTTTCCTACAAAGCCAAGAACGGCGAGACCTATCAGCTGAACCTGATGGATACGCCGGGCCATGTCGATTTCTCCTACGAGGTGAGCCGCTCGCTGGCCGCCTGCGAAGGCTCGTTGCTGATTGTTGACGCCACCCAGGGGGTTGAGGCGCAGACCCTGGCCAATGTCTACCTGGCTTTGGACAACGACCACGAGATCGTACCGGTCCTCAACAAGATCGACCTGCCCGCTGCCGAACCGGACCGTATCAAACAGCAGGTCGAAGACGTCGTCGGATTGGATACCTCGGACGCGGTCAACATATCGGCCAAAACCGGCGAGGGCGTCGGCGACGTGCTGGAAGCCCTGGTTGAACGCCTGCCGGCCCCAACCGGCGAAGCCGAGGCGCCGTTGAAGGCCCTATTGGTCGATAGCTGGTACGACCCTTATCTCGGGGTGATGATCCTGGTCCGCGTCAAGGACGGCCATCTGCGCCGGGGCCAGAAGGTCAAGATGATGGCTGCCGGCACCACCCACCAGATCGATCAGGTCGGTGTCTTTTCGCCGAAAGCGACCAAGGTGAGCGAACTGGGCCCCGGCGAAGTGGGCTTCATCACGGCCTCCATCAAGACCGTTGCCGAAACCAATGTGGGCGACACCATCACCGAGGAAAAACGCCCCGCCGCCCAGGCCCTGGCTGGTTTCAAACCCTCCGTGCCGGTGGTTTTCTGCGCGCTGTTTCCGGCCGATGCCAACGATTTCAATGATTTGCGGGATTCTCTCGCCAAGCTGCGCCTCAACGACGCCAGTTTCGAATACCAACAGGAAAGCTCTATGGCCCTGGGCTTAGGCTTCCGCTGCGGGTTCCTCGGTCTGTTGCACCTGGAAATCGTCCAGGAACGCCTTGAACGGGAATTTGACCTCGACCTTATCACCACGGCGCCGTCGGTGGCCTATAAGGTGCACAAAAACAACGGCAAGGATATAATGTTGCACAATCCGGCCGACATGCCAGACCCGGTGGAGATCGCCTCCATGGACGAACCCTGGATCAAGGCGACCATCATGGTGCCCGACGACTACCTGGGATCGATCCTGCAACTGTGCACCGAGCGACGCGGCGAACAGATCGAACTCACCTATGCCGGTTCCCGCGCCATGGCCATCTACCGGCTGCCCCTCAACGAAGTGGTTTTTGATTTTTACGACCGGCTGAAATCCCTATCCAAGGGTTATGCCAGCTTTGATTACGAGATGGACGGCTATACGGAAAGCGACCTGGCCAAGGTTTCCATCCTGGTCAATGCCGAACCGGTCGATGCGCTGTCTTTCATCTGCCACCGCAGCCAGTCCGTCCTCCGGGGCCGCGCCGTTTGCGAACGCCTCAAAGACCTCATACCCCGCCAGCTCTTCAAAATTCCCGTCCAGGCCGCCATCGGCGGCAAGGTCATCGCCCGGGAAACGATAAACGCCATGCGCAAGGACGTTACCGCCAAGTGTTACGGTGGCGACGTGTCGCGCAAACGCAAGCTGCTGGATAAGCAGAAGAAGGGCAAAAAGAAGATGCGCCAGTTCGGTAAGGTGGAAATTCCCCAGTCGGCCTTCATCGCCGCCCTCAAAATGGGTGACGATTAAGGTCGTCTATTTTTGATCCCTGTCGCGGCTTGCGCCGCTCCCCGTCTCTTGCTTCATCGCCGCGCTGCGCATGGGTGATGACTAAGCAAATCCCAAGTCAACGAAGTTTATGACCTATTGCATTTATGCAATGGATGCATCGTGCATTTGCGTATGAAAGGGACCCGGTCCCCATACTCAATACTTCCACTAACTATCTTGAAGGTGAAATGATTACCTGTTTTAGAACGTCAGATGCAAACTCAGGGGGGCTATCAAAGGCGATATGGGAATTATGGTTGGTCGAAACGACTTTCAATCCAACTTCCGACCAGAAGTGAGACAGGCTCTTGGCACTGTGGATACTGATATGCCCGTTGCGTGGGCCGACATACCACCAGTTCAATCTCATTTTTTCAAACTCTGGCGGCTGTAGAAAAGTCGCATGCACCACCAAGCCATTCTCTTTCCTTAGGCCGGCTATTTCTTGAAAGGCCTGATTGGGATTTGTTACGTGCTCAAGGACTTCGAAACAGACGATCAGGTCGAATTTTTGCTTTGGGATAGCGGAAAATTCTTCCACCATGGGATCAAAATTCACGACCTTGGTGAATCCGTTTTCACGGAGGATTTGAGACAATCGTCCGGTGCCGCATCCATAATCCAGAACCGATATATCTCTGCCGAATTGTTTGAAGTGTTGAATGATGGTCTCGGCCATGGCATTCGGTCTATTGGTTTCCCAATCCGGGTCAACCGTCGAATAGCCGTCGTTATAAATCCATTCGTTCATCTCTTCATTGCTGAAGTCATCGAAAAAATCGGTGAAAAGGAATTCACAAACAGGGCACCTGTAATAGTAGATTGGAATCCCTGATAGAGGCAGGACCACACCTTTTCTTTCGTAGCAATTCTTTGAAAAATCGACGACGCCAAAAAGCGGGGCCGTTCCTGAGCAACACTTGCAGGAATGCACCGCTTCCCATTTCATAGGTGCAGTCATGATCGGGCATCCGTAGTGCCTGCTGCCGGCCTGATATGCGCATAGGCGCTGAGTTGGAACCAGGCGCTCATGGTGCGGATCAGATGCGCCGATCCGATGGTGACGATCTTTTCCTCCCCTAAGGCTGCTTTCAGGTCACGGTCCCCTTCCCAGACTTCGGCGAGGGTCCGCAGGTCGGTGGAGACGTATAAGTCGACGTCTTTTCCCGTATCCTCCGTACAGAGATCAACCTCCTCACCGTCGAGCACCAGCCACCAGCTCTTGTACGTATCGAGGTCGGAAAAGGTGAAGCAGAAGACGGTTTCGCCGTCCGGCAGCTTATTTGAATCAATGCGGCGGCGGATGTCCCACATCAAAAGCTCGACATCCAGTTCTTCGTCGGTCATCTGCCCCCGGGCCCACCGCATGCCCCAGACGGCCAGGTTGTCGACGACGGGTTCGAGTTCCTTGCCCATGGCCGTCAACCTGTATTCGTAGCCTTTCTTGCCGGATTGGCGCTTTTTGATAATGACACCATTCTGCTCCAGCATCTTTAGCCGGGTGTTGAGAACGGTCGGTGAAATCCGCGACATGGACCGCTGGAATTCGTTAAAGCGGCAGGTGCCCAGCAGCAATTCCCGGAGAATCAGCATGGTCCACTTGTCGCCGAGGATTTCGGTGGCTTTCGCCACCGGACAGAATTGGCCGTAACTGGTTATCTCCGCCCCCTGAACCTTCTAACTACATAATAAGTAGTCCGATACTACACGGGACGCAGTATCCGGAAAACCCCCTCCCGCCATAACATCCGCCCGCACTTATCAATGAAGCGGCGAGCTTTTCTCGCCAAGGATCAGCAAGGAGGCGCCGGGCGAGCGGCGATATGAGGATGGAAATCTTGGTTTACATAGCGAATGGGCTTTACCTGTTGTCGTACGTTATGCACGACATGTTGCGCCTGCGCCTGCTCACGGTAACCGCGGCCTGTTGCCTGGCGGCTTATTTTTACCTGCAGCCGGAACCGATGCTGACGGTTGTTTACTGGAATCTGTTCTTTGTCGCCTTGAATGTTTTCCAGATCACCCGGCTGGTGCGTCAGAAACGGGCGGCGGAAAAGGGCTCCTCGAATTCTTCGGTTCCCATGCAGGGCCTGGCCTTCGCCGGGTCCCGTTAAGAACGGGCGACGGACGGCCGAATGTTTCCACGCCTCAAATTTTATATCCCTGACGCGGCTGTTGCCGCTCCCCGTTACTTGGTCTTTTTTATGCTACAAATTTTGTAGTCTCCTACTACACTTTTTGGAGTATTTATGCCAACTCCTTCCGCCTAGCATCGCCCGGAAATTGGCGAAGAGTCGTCAATTCCCTTTTTCGCAAACGATGATGCCGGAAACACCTGATGTGTAGCGTAATGAACATAGAAATTCTGGTTTACATGGCGAACGGCCTGTATCTGTTGACCTATTTCGTCAACGACATGCTGCGCCTTCGCCTGTTCACCATCACCGCGGCCTGTTGCCTGGCGGCTTATTTTTACCTGCAGCCGGTGCCGTTGCTGACTGTGGTCGGCTGGAATCTGTTTTTTATTGCCTTGAACGTTTTTCAGATATCCCGCCTGGTGCGTATTAAATTGGCGGAAGAGAAGAAAACATCGACACCGCCTGTTCACAGGCAGGATCTG
>JADHTD010000025.1 GCA_016776525.1 Rhodospirillales bacterium | reverse complement strand
TTATATAAGGAAAATAATGTGCAATTAAGATTGCAAAAGGCCGGCCGGAATAGCTCGAATAGAATCACTCTTATATTCACATTACATACATATTCAAAAAATGAATGGGGTAACAATCAGCAGAAATACTGGATAAATTGAGCACTAATTGATTTGACACTTTTTTCGTCAGGCCTTTATATTTCGATATCGTGGGCAGTTAAGCCCATGTTTCGAAATTTCATCGATTCCTGGGGAGGTCAATACAAACAACTTTTTTCGCCATTCGAAACTTACGCAAAGTCGCTACCTTTGGCGGAATATCATGTTCCCATCCGATGGAATTATCACCAATCGCTTCGAAATCCTTTTTATGAGGGGGCTTAATAATGAAGAAAGACTTCAAAGACGATAGCCTTGTAACATCCGACTCCTGGGTTGAAATGGACCGACGTCAGGTTCTCCAGGGACTGGGTGCTGCGGGTGCCATTGGAATGACCGGCTTGGCTATCACGCCTAGTAAGGCCGAGGCCGCGGGCTGGCCGGAACGTCCGATCACCGCCGTCATCATGTACGGTGCCGGTGGCGGTACCGACACCGTGATCCGTACGCTGGCCGGCGCCATGGCCAAAAGCACGGGTTGGACCATTAACCCCGTCAACAAGCCCGGCGCCGTCGGCGGCGTCGCCACCAAGTTCATGCTCGGCAAACCCGATAATGGATACTGGTGGCTGGGTGCGGCGAACTACAACAAGTTCGTCCGGATCATGGGTCACTCCACCTCCGTTACCTATATGGACTGGCAGTACTTCCAGGCGGCCAACTCTCTGGCCAGCTGGTCGGTGCGTCCGGACTCCAAGTTCAAGTCTTTGGCCGACGTCATTGCCGCCGCCAAGAAAAACCCGGGCAAGGTCAGCATTTCGACCTCCGGCACCGGTGGCCTGTGGCAGGAACTGGCGCTGATCGTTTCCGAAGGCGCCGGCATCAAGCTGAAGTACGTGCCTTATAAGGGCGGTAAAGCGGCAACGCTGGCCGGCCTCAACGGTGAAGTCGACATCGCCGGCGGCGGCGTGCACGAGCATATCGAGCACATCCGGGCCGGTAAGCTGGTCAACCTGCAACAGACCGGCCGCAATGACCTCAAGTTGGCCAACGGCACGGTTCTGAAATCGGTTGGCGGTATGATCCCATCCCTGAAACCGCTGCTGCCGCTGTCGGGCATCTACAACATCGCGCTGAAGCGGACCACGGATAAGGCTATTCTGGATAAGATCGGCGCCGCCTGGAAAGACGCCGTTGCTTCGGATGCTTTCCAAGCCATCGCCAAGAAGAAATTCTTCGACGTCGATGTGCGTATGGGTGCCGCAGCCGACCGCCGCGCCGCCCAGGTCGAGTCGGTCACCGCGACGACCTTCTGGAACACGCGCGACCAGATCGGTAAAAAGGTCAAAAGCCCGTCCGAACTGGGCCTGCCCGATCCGGCCGATTTCGACAAGTGGTGGCCGCCGAAAGGTTACAAGCCGCTTGGCTAAGATGGGTTTAACCCAATAGATCAATTTCGATCGCTTCCGGATGGGACGCTAATAATTCAGCCCCCATCCGGAAGTTTTCTTAATAAATTTCAATAACTTACGGACGATATAGTAACATGAGTGACGACCCGACCGGCTCGGAAACACCCGAAACAGCCAAGTGGGAAGGTGAAGAGGCCGTTGACGAACGGTCCACCCCGCAAAAGAATTTCGTCTCCTCCATCGTTCTTGCTGCCCTCGGCGTCTTTGCGATGATCCTGTCTTACCAGATGCCGAATCCCGGCAGCCTCTACACCCATCCGGGACTGTTGCCGTTCCTGGTCGGCCTGACCTTGGCGCTGATGGCCGTCAGCCTCGGCGTGAAAGCATACCGGGAAGGTGGTTCGCAAAACATGTTCGCCGGCGGCGATATCGAAACCATGTCGGAAGAAGATGCAGAGTATTCCGAATCCGGCCAATTGCGCCGCACGCTTTTCCTGATGGGGGTCATTCTCGCCTATATCGTCCTTGTCGATGTTGTTGAACTGGACTTCCGCTATCCGACGCCGTTTTTCGTCTTCCGCTTCAGTGGTTTCGAATTAGCCTCCATCCCCGCCCTGGCCATCATCCTGAAACTGTTCTGGAAGGCCCGCTGGCATTATTGCGGATTGGTTTCCCTCGTCATGATCGTCTCCCTGGCCTCCATTTTCCGCCAGGGTTTCAGAATTTTGCTGCCGAGTTGAGGGGGCAGACACATGATTGATTGGAATCTCGTCGGCCTCGCCTTTACACCCTACATGATTTGGATTTGCCTGCTCGGCACGACGCTGGGCATCCTCTGGGGGGCCATGCCGGGCTTGTCGACGACCATGGCCATGGCCCTGCTGATCGGCCTTTCGGCGGGCATGGACCAGTACCCGGCGATTATGTTCATGCTGGGCGTTTACACCGGCAGCGTCTTCGGCGGTGCCATATCCGCCGTCCTCATTAATATTCCCGGAACGCCCGACGCAGTGCCGACCATGATGGAAGGCCATGCCCTGGCCAAGAAGGGCGAAGGCGGCCTGGCCCTGGGCACGGCCATCGCGGCTTCCTTCATGGGCAACTGGGTCGGCATTCTTATTCTCATTAGCCTGATCCCGGTCATCCTGTTCCTGGCCTTGCTGTTCCGCTCCTGGGAAATGTTCCTGCTGGCCATGTGGGGGATCGCCATCTGCGGCTCCATGTCGTCGGGCGAGCTGCCCCTTAAGGGCTGGATTTCCGGCTGGGTCGGCCTGTTGGTCGCCTTCACCGGGCTGGACGCCATCCACGGCACGCCGCGCTTTACCTTCGGCGTCGGCATTCTGGAAGACGGCATCAGCTATATCCCGATCCTCATCGGACTGTTCGGCCTCACCGAAATTCTGCGCGTCCTGCCGAAGAAGAACCCGACCGGCATTCCCCAGGAAGTCGGCCGTGTCGTACCGCCGTTCAGCATGCTCTGGAAGTATTCCCGCACGGCCATCCGTTCGGGCCTCATCGGCACCGTCATCGGCGCCATCCCCGGGGCCGGCGCCAATGTCGCCTCGTTCCTGTCCTATGACGTCGCCCGGCGGCGCGCCAAGCCGGAAGAACAAGCCAAATGGGGCAAGGGCAGCTATGAAGGCATCGTCTCCGCCGAGGTCGCCAACAACGCCAATGTCGGCGGTTCCATGCTGCCGACCCTGACGCTCGGCATTCCCGGCAACGCGGCGGCAGCAGCCATCCTGGCGGCCCTGGAACTGAAGAACGTGGTGGTCGGACCGACCATCCAGGTGGAGAACCCGGGCCTTATCTATTTCATCTATTTTGCGCTGATCATCGCCAATTTCCTGATGTACGGCATGGCCATCGCCCTGGTGAAGCCCTGCGTCAAGCTGTTCAGCCTGCCGCCGACCCTGCTCATGCCGCTGATTATTCCGATCTGTGTTATCGGCGCCTTTGCCGTCAATCTCAATTTCTTCGACGTCTACATCATGTTCGCCGCCGGTATCGTCGGCTACATCCTGTGGCGCTACGGATTCCCGCTGGCGCCGATGGTGCTGGCCGTCATCCTGGGGCCGCTGGCCGACGAAAACCTGCGCCGCGCCCTGACTATTTTCGAAGACAAGGAATGGTGGTTCGTGCTCACCCAGCCGGTTGGCACCATCCTGCTCGTCGTCGTGCTCTACACTTTCTATGACGGCATTTTCAAACGAGGAAAAAAATAAACCGTGATCAATGCGGCCGTAATAGGCCTCGGTTGGTGGGGCCGTGAAATCATCAGGCGCTTAGGCGAAGGAAGCGACAGGTTCAACTTCATCCGGGCCGTCGACATCACTGACGATGCCAAGACCTTTGCCGCCGAAAACGACATTCCGATCACTCAGGACTATAACAAGGTCTTGAGCGACAAGAAGGTCGATGCCGTCATTCTGGCAACCCCGCATTCCAAACACGAGGCCCAGATCATTCTCGCCGCCCAGGCCGGCAAGCATGTGTTCTGCGAAAAGCCGCTGGCCCTGACAGCCAAGGGGGCAAGCCGCGCCATCGAAGCCTGTAACCAGGCCGGGGTGCAGCTGAGCCTGGGCCATGAATTCCGCTTCGACCCGGCGCTTCGCGAAATCAAGCGGATGGCCGACGACGGGGACTTGGGCACCATCCTGCATGTGGAGTCCAACTTCAGCCACGACCTGCTGGGCAACCTGGCGGAAGGCAACTGGCGGCGGTCCGGCAATGAAGCTCCGGCCGCCGGCATGACCAGCATGGGCATTCACCTGACCGATGCCTACATCAACATGTTCGGCCGCGTCTTTGACGTTTTTTCCCAGACCGCCAAGATCGCCACCGACAATGAGGGCGGCGACATCATCAGCGTACTGGCCCGCTTCGATAGCGGCATGACCGGCTATATCAACTGCGTGATGACGACGCCGCTGTTCATCCGCTTCCGGGTGTTCGGCACCGAAGCCTGGGCCGAAGCCCACTATACGGTACGCCCGGAAGTCGCCGGCGCCATCCAGATGACCAAATGCGTCAAGCAAGACTGGCAGGTGGAAACCTGGGAACTGCAATCTGGCAATGCCGTGGTCGATAACCTCAATGCCTTCGCCGATGCCGTCGAGGGCAGCGGCGACAATCCCTTCACCGACGAGGAAAAACTCCACAATATCGAGGTTTTCGAAGCCATCTGCCGTTCGGCCCAGGCCGGCGGACCGGTCCGCCTATAAGGTAATTATTCATCAGGTGAACCGGCGGTATTTTTGCCTTGTTCTTGACGGTAACACCTGTAGAACAGTCGAAGAATTCCAATAAGGCTTCAGCTTAGGACGACGTATTCCGTTAATTTTTTTCGAACGAGAGGATTTAAAGATGCCAAAGAAAGATAATATGGAAATCGGCCTGGCCGTTATCGGCTGCGGCACCATCGGCCGCATCCGGGCCATCATGGCCCGCGATTATCCGGGCGTCGGCTGGCTGGGCCTGTGCGACATTAATGAAGACCTGGGCAAAAAACTGGCTGCTGACGTCGATGCCGATTTTTTCACCACCGACCACGAAGAGCTGATCAGCCGCCCCGAGGTCAACGCCGTGATGATCGTCACCGACGAAAACAAACACGTCGACCCGACCCTGTTCGCCCTGGAAAAGGGCCACAAGCATCTGTTCATCGAAAAGCCTCTGGCCACCAACCCGCTCGACTCGCGCAAGATGGTGGAAGCCATCGAAGCCGCCGGCGCCGACGCCGTGGTCGGCTATACCCAGCGTTTCCGGCGGCGCTTCCTGACCGTCAAGGAACGCCTCAGCCAGGGACAGATCGGCCCGGTCACCACGGTCGTCACCCGCGCCTTCATGAACCGTATGGTGCCGATCGCCACCATTGAGAAAACCAACGAGCGCAACAACCTGACGCCGATGGTTGTCTCCGGCACCCACAGCCTGGACATGAGCATGTGGCTGATGGAAGGCAAAACGCCTACTTCCGTCTATGCCCAGTCGGTCGACACGGCCTTGTCGTATCTCGGCACCAAGGACTCGACGCTGGGTATCTTCACCATGGACGACGGCACTATTTTCTCCATGAATATTTCCTGGGCCCTGCCCATCGTCTGGCCGGGGTCGGTCTACGGCCTGGAGATCGGCATTGTCGGCACCAAGGGCGTCATCGATATCGAAGACACCCACCGCGATCTGGTAATGGCCACCGAGGACGTGCTCGGCGCCGGTTACAGCCCGGAAGGCTTCAAGCCGAAGTTCGAACGCCACGTCGACTTCCTGACCAGTTATCCGCCGGGCGACCTGTGGAAGGGTCAGCTGTGGGGACCGATGCGCGAGGAGACCAACGCCTGGTACGCCCGCGTCCATACCGGCCTGGAAACGCCGCATGCGACGGCCGCCGAAGCCCACCGCAACCTGGTCTGTACCATGGCTATGGACATCAGCGCCAAGCGCGGCGAGCGGGTGGAACTGCCGATCGCCGAAGAGGAATTGGGGCTGTAAGCAACACCCCCCCCTTCCTTCAACGCCCATAGAAACCCCGGTCCCTAATTGGTCCGGGGTTTTTTGTCCCTGAGGTTAGCCGCCGTCGGCCAGGACATCTTCGATGTGGAAGCTCACACCGTCGGATTCCGCCCGTGACGCCACGGCTTTGCCGAAGACATAACGCACCCCTATGCCGATGGCCGCCATGGCGACGTTTTTGGTCGGCAGATCCCGGGCATACACCTTAAGCCCCTCACCTTCGGCCAGGTGCACGAAGCGGGAGATGGCTTCAATGGCGGCATTTTCGTCGAGTGCCGTGTCGCGCATGCTGAAACCCGCCCACTGGACACCACTGGAATGGAAGCTCTTGATCTGAGGTGCCAACAGGTCGAAGCAAACGGCGACCTCACCGGTAAACTTTCTCAGCATGTCCCTTTCCTCGGTGAAGGGCACCCGCTGGAGTTTCTTCGGCAGGCCGATGATTTCCGTTATGCGCGACGGGCTTAACTTCAAATTCAGCGAGTCACAGGTTTTCCCGTAATCCCGGCGCAGGGAGACCTTGGTCAGGGTACCGAAATGGACCTGATACCAGAGGCCGTTAATCATTGCCGCCTCTTCCCGGGTGATGTTACCGGAGAATTCTTTTGCTTCGACTAAATTGACATTGACGATGGTCGCCTCATCGAGGGCCAGGGTCATGGCGCCGCCTGACCAGGCGCTGAGAATACTGCCGCCGCTGCCGGATATACCGCCGGCCGGGATGGCGGGAATAAAGGACCAGTTGCACACCACTTGCTCAGCCGCATCCCAGACCGGCCGTCTGGTAAAGCCGACGTTTCCTATATTCTGGCGGGCGACGGCGATGTCATCGGTATCGGCGCGCCAGTTGACGGCGGCGGCATCCGCACGACCTGCGTCTTCATCCATCCAGGTAATATCGATGTCTTTTTCTGTTTCTTGGCCGTCCGCCGACGCCGCACCGCCTTCATCCGCCCCCGCCGGGCGGGTGAGTTGAAGACGCTGGTAGAGAGTTTCCAGGTCGTCGAGCGGCTTCAATCCAATGCCGCCTTCGACGGTCGCCACCGCCGTATCGATTTCGATTTTACCGGCCAGTTCCGGTGTGCCCCTGAAAAACTCTTCGATCTTGGAACGGATCAGGGCGCACTTGGCTTCCGCCTCAGCCGGGGTCAGCGAACCGAAAACCAGAAGGTGGGCATGTTCGCCGAGCCGCCAGTGCAGGTCTTGCCCCGACAGGTATTGGTTCAGCGTGCTGTCGATGACCTGTCCGATACGGCCGCTGAGGCGGTCCCACTTATCGCCCAGTTCTTCGCGCAGACGGTCCAGGCGCAAGACCTGCACCCGTCCGGCAACGGCGACCTGGCCGCTGGTATGCAAAGTGGTCAGCGCCCCGATGATTTCGGCAACGGCGGAACCGGCATCCTGGGATTTTGATTCCGGCGGTGGTTGTTTTTTCTTACCGGCTTTACCCAAACGCTTTGACGACCCCTTTTTTGGGGCCGTTTTTTTAGTCTCTCCTTCCCGCAACCAGCCAGTCAAAGCATCGGCGGATTTGATCAGAATTTTTTTCATGGCACCGAGAGTGTATCAAGCTTCACCGGGTAAGGTATAGGGAAACGATTGTTCCTGTATTCGCTGGGGAAAATTATGTACCGGTGCTGATTCCTTGCGCGCCTTAACCGGCGTCAAGGCAAGTCACCTCCCCCTGCTTTAGGCTCATAGCCGCAAGATGAGAAAGACAAAGGAGGTTAGGAACTGACTCCTCCGGACAGACAAACAGGGATATCGACCTTATAGAACTTTAGCTCGGCCATCATCGCCGGGCGGCGCGAAAAGCGCCCAAAAAAAAGCCCCGCCGTTTGTTGCGGGGCTTTTGTCATTTTAAATATTTTCCCGGACTCAACCCCAACCCAACCTCACCTGGAACAACTCCGAAGGCCGGCACGGCCTGAGGCCAATTGCATTTATGCAATCAATGCATGGTCGCGACTGCGCGTCGGGCGGTCAGCCCGGAGCCCTATTGCATTTATGCAATCAATGCATGGGCACGCAGTGCGCCCGGCGATTGAGGGAGCTTAAAATAAAGGATTTGTTCTTGCCAAATCCGCTTAATTCAATCTCCCCGCCTCGTCCGAGCCGTACCAATCGAAAAAATCATCGGACAGGTTGACGATGACGCTCTGGTACTTGGTGTAGGATTCATACGACAGGATGCCGTTGTCGTGGCCCATGCCGCTCGACTTGTGGCCGCCCCAGGGCGAGGCCGGGTCGATGCGGTGATGATCGTTGATCCAGACGACGCCGCAGTCCAGGGCATGGGCGACGCGGTGGCCGCGCGACGATTCCCGGGACCAGACGCTGCTGCCGAGGCCGAACTCGGTGGCATTGGCCAACCGGATGGCATCGGCCTCGTCCTCGAACGGCACGACAACGGTGACCGGTCCGAAGATCTCCTCCTGGAAGACCCGCATCCCGGAAGTCACCTCGGTAATGACCGTCGGCTCCAGGTAGTAGCCGTTCTCGAAGGCCTTCCCTTCCGGCGGCTTGCCGCCGGTGGCGATGGTGGCGCCTTCCTCAATGGCCGAGGCAATGTAATTGAGCGCATTGTCGCGTTGCGCTTTCGAGACGACGGGCCCCATCTGGGTCTTCGGGTCTTCCGGATCGCCGAGGCGGATAGCGCCGACCCGTTCCGTATAGCGTTCGACGAAACGGTCGTGGATGGAGCGCTGCACCAATATCCGCGATCCCTGCACGCAGGTCTGCCCGGCGGCGATGAAGGCGGCGAACATGGCGCCGCTGACGGCGCGTTCAAAGTCCACATCGTCGAAAATGATAACCGCCGCCTTGCCGCCCAGTTCCGCCGTGCAGGGGATCATGCTGTCGGCGGCGATGGCGGCGATGCGGCGTCCCGTTTCGGTGCCGCCGGTAAGGTCGATCTTGCGGATGCGGGGATGGGTGACCAGCGCCTTGCCGGCGGTACCGCCAAAGCCGGTAATGACGTTAAAGGCACCGGCCGGCAGCCCGGCGTCCTTGAGCACTTCTCCCAGCATCAGCGGCGTCAGGGGGGCCAGTTCGCTCGGCTTGGCAACAATAGCGTTACCGGCGGCCAGGGCCGGGGCCACCTTTTTCATAAGGATATGCAGCGGATGGTTCCACGGCGTCAACTGGGCGACGACACCCAGCGGCACCCGGCGGGTATAGTTGACATGGCCGGTGCCGAACGGATGCTGGGTGTTCTCATAGGTGCGGGCCAGGGCGGCGAAGTATTCGAACCATTCCGGCTGCCGTCCCAATTGCGCCGACATTTCGCGGATCGGCCGCCCGCATTGTTTGACTTCTGTCTCGACAAAGTCATTTAAGCGTTCGCCGAGCACGGCGGCGGCACGGGACAGGATGACGGCGCGCTCCACTCCCGACAGGCCGCCCCATTCCCGGAAGCCTTCTTCAGCGGCAGCCACCGCCTTTTCCACATCCTCAACGCCGGCTTCCGGTACGCGGGCAATGATGCCGCCGTTGGCCGGGTTTTCCACATCCAGGGTCTTGCCGCTGGCGGCGGGCACCCATTCATTGCCGATAAACATGTTTTGGGTTGGTATGTCTTTCATGTGCCTTACTCCATTCCCCGATCCCGATGACCGAATTTTTTATTGGCGCATCCCTGTAAGCCGAAGAGTTGTTCTGTGGATTGAGACTATTGTATTGGCTTGAGTCTATACCCGGAAGCCCAGGACGGAAACATCATCGCGGCGATTCTCGTCGCCCTGATAATCGATCAGGGCTCGGTAGATGTGTTTTTTGTGTTCGGACATGGGCTGGTCTTTGAGCGACAACAGCAACTCCTTGAAGCGGCGTTTGCCGTACATGCGGCGTTTCTCGCCGCCGACCTGGTCGATGAGGCCGTCCGAGCTCATGAAAAAGGTCTTGTTCTCCAGATTGACGATTTGATGTTCTTCGTATTCCTGGGTATGGGATATGCCCTGGTAGCCAATGCCGCTCCTGGTGCCTTTGACAATGGAAACCTGGCCGTCCTCGACCAGGTAAAGTTCAAAGCGGGCCCCGACGAAGGTTACCTCATCCATCTCGGCGCCCAGGTAACACATGCCCAGTTCCATGCCGTCATCGGATTCGCTGCCTTCGCCATGCTGGCCCAGGGTGACCTGCACCAATTGGTGGATGCGCTGCATCAGGTCGGCGACATGGCCGGGAGGCACTTCGGTGAGGGCGTTGTCCAAAGCACCGGTGGCGATCAGGGTCATAAAGGCGCCGGGCACGCCGTGGCCGGTGCAATCGCCGAGGATCATCAGGAAGCCGTCGCCCCACAGGCGGCACCAGTAGATATCGCCCCCCACCACGTCGCGGGGTTCCCACAGCACCATGTGATCCGCCAGCAGGGAGGAAAACAGGGTGTCATCCGGCAGCACGGCCCGCTGGATGCGCGACGCGTAATCGATGCTGCCGGAAATAATATCGAAGGCGTCGCTTAGTTTGGCTTCCTGCTGGATACGCTCAGTCAGGTCGGTGGCAACGACGACGGTCCCCACATCGCTGGCCGGGGCATTGCGCAGTTCCAGGATCGGTCCGTCGGGAACGTGCATTTCCATGCGCCCGGGCTCGGAGCTGGACAACTGATCCATCCTTTCGTCCACCGCCCGTTCGGATTCAATCGTCGGGAACCCCTTCAAGCCAACGAGGTATTCGACAACACCGCGGACCGATTTGCCGACACTCAGAAGCTCCGGCGGCAGACCAGTCAGTTCCTTATAGCGGTCGTTGATGAGGATATAGTTTTCGTCCTTGCCCATGAGGAACATGCCATCCGACATGTTATCCAGGGCCAGGCTCAACTGCGCCTCTTTTTCGGCCAGTTGCTGTTCGGCCTCCTTGCGGTCGGTGATGTCATAATAGGTCAGTATACGGCCGCCGTTGGGTAGTTCATTACACTGGTAAACCAGGACGCGGCCATCCAGCCTGTTCATTTCGACCGGTGCGATATTTCCAGCCTTGACCATTTCAACACGGCTTTTGACAAAATCGTCGAAGTCCTCGTCGGCAACCGGATAGATGTTGTTATACCGGTTGAAATATATCAAATCGGCCAATATTGGGCGTTTGGCGATCATATTCCGGTCAACGCCCCAAATGTCCACGAAAGCCTTGTTAATCACCCGGGCGCGAAGACCGGCGTCCACGAACACGACGCCATAGTCAATGGCCTCCATAACCGCGTTAAGGTCGCCGAGGGTCTTGCGGGTTTCCTCGAAGGCTTCGCTCAGTTTCTCTTCGGCCTGTTTGCGCTCGGTGATGTCACTGAAGGTCACCACCGCGCCAAGCAATTCGCCCTCTTTCTCAATCGGAGTGGAGGTGTATTCCACCGGAAAGTTGGTGCTGTCTTTGCGCCACAAGACTTCATCTGTGACGTGGCGCACTTCACCTTCAGTGAAGGCTGCACGCATATGACATTTTTCCAGCGGATAGGGCGTACCGTCGGCATAGGTGTGGTGGATTAGGGTATGCATCGGCTTACCAATCAGTTCTTCGGGCGAGAAACCCGTCATACGGCAAGCGGATGGATTGACGAAGGTGGTAATACCTTGAGCATTAAGCCCAAACACGCCTTCGCCGGCGCTTTCCAGGATCCGCCGCGTGTGTTCTTCGGCGACTTTTAATTCCTGGGTGCGTTCCTCGACCTTCAGTTCCAGGTCGTCGCGGGCCTTGCGCAGCGACCGGTTGGCGCTACGCCCGATCCAAATGGAGAGGCCGACGAGGAACAGGGAAACCAGCACGGTAATGCTGAGCACCGCCAGCACCGTGTTGCGGGTGGTGACGAAACTACTCAAGCCTTCGGCCTGATCTATTTCTGTGGCCAAGCCGATGCCCAGTTGCTTATCCCACAGCCAGGCCCCCATCACCGGCACGCCCCGGTAATCGGTATAGCCTTCGACATTGCGCCCCGGACGGCCGGCGGTGGCTTCGGCGGCCATCAGGGTCAACGGCCGGTCGCCGAAATTATCAGGTATTGTATGGCCTTCCAGCAGATTGCCGCCGGGGTCGCGCAGTTGGATGTTGAGGATACTTCGTTCTTTTTCTCCTAGAATTCCAATCAAGCGGAAGTCCTCTTCAAAACGGCTGGCGCTGATCAGCCTGCCGTTCCTGTTGAAGGCATAGGTTTCACCGCTATTGCCGATCCGGCCCAGTTGTATAATACGGCTGTAATCGGCCAACGGATCGAGGCGGGTGGCGAAAGCGGCGACGACCTTCTTACCGGTGGTGTCGCGCACCGGGGTTACAAGGAACATACTGACGGATTGTTTTTGGACGCCACCCGAACCCGTTTCCAGGGGGACGTCGGAGGCCATCGGCGGGATAAAAACGGTTTCCCCTTTGAACACTTTGTCCAGCCGGTCCTTGTGATGCTTGTAAATTATGTTTTGCGTGGCGAGGTTGGCATCCCGGCTGGAACCGACACTGATGCCGTTACGGGTTATGACAAAGAAACCGAGATTGCCGAGCCTGTCTTCTTCGTTTTGGAACAGGTCCCGCACCCACATCAGGTCTCTGCTCTTGCTGAGTTCTTCACGGTCCCGGGTCACTCTCAGCAGGTTGCGGATCAGGGTGCGGGTGCCAAAAGCCTCGGTCACCGTGCGCAGATCCTTACTTTTGGCATCAATCCAGACTTTGAGCGTTTCATGGGTGCTTTGCAGGACCGTTTGCAGGGAACCGCCGACATCCCGGCGTGCCTGCTGTCCGGCGCTCTGCATTGTGTACCAGGCCGACAGGACCACCACCACCAGAAAGACCCCGATCAACAGCAGGCTGAGGCCCTTCAACTCCCGGGATTCGTAAAGCCGTGATTTGTCCCGGTTGTCCAGGATCCGGATAATCACGG
Source organism: Rhodospirillales bacterium (assembly GCA_016776525.1). Classification (GTDB taxonomy): domain Bacteria; phylum Pseudomonadota; class Alphaproteobacteria; order Rhodospirillales; family JADHTD01; genus JADHTD01. The sequence continues at coordinate 3,045 of JADHTD010000025.1, read as the reverse complement.
TGAAAGCCATGACCAGGATCAGCAGGGCGATAGCGCCGCCGCCAAACTGGGTGACCAGGGCCAGCATGTCGACGGGTTCTTCGGCTGGTTTCATAACATCGGTCGGGCCGATGTACTTGTTGATGATGGCCGACTTTTCCTCTTCGCCGATGGAGGCCAGGGCCTTATCCAAAATGCCCCTGAATAACGGCCAGTCCTTGCGGGTAGCCATGTAAATGGAAATCGGCTCGCCAACGAAATCGACGAATTTCAGGTTGGGCAGGATATGTTTCTTGATCAGGTACGAGGTCACATATTGGTTGCCGACATAGGCATCGGCCTTGCCGCTGGAAACGGCTTTCAGGGCTTCGATGGTATTGGCGACAACATGCTGTTTGATATCCGGATATTTGTTGGTGAGCTCTTCCTGGAAGGAAAAACCTTCCTCGATGGCGATGGTCAGTCCCTTGAGGTCGCCCAGACCATTGGTCGCCTTGTTGTTGGATTGAACGTAGAGGGCATCAAGCAACTCGAAATAGGGCTTGGTGTAAACGACAAAGGCTTCGCGCGATTTGGTGTGGTAGATATCGGGCGCCAGGTCGAGTTCCTTGTTTTTCAGCTTATCCAGCAACACAGACCATTGGCCGAATTCCGGTTTCACGGTAAACCCCGCCCGCGCCGCAACCAGGCGCAGGATATCGGCGGTGATACCCTTGTGAGACCCATCCTCCCCCCGGTAATCGAAGGGCGCCCAATCACTGAGGGCCAGCGTGCGGACCACCCGATGGCCCCTGATCCAGGCCTGTTCTTCGGCCGTCAGGCCCAAAGCGGAGACGGCCCCGTAATAGATTTTGATGGAGCCGATATCCTCCCCTTCAAATTTCGAAATGGCCGTGAAACTTTTAAATGACAGGACATCATCCGGGATCGGCTGGTCAAAGACCGCCTCACCGTCTTTACGGAAATACGTCAGCAGGCGTTCATTATCGATGGTTTCGGTGATGACGAGCGCTCTGATTTCCGCATGCTCATTGAGGTAGCTTTCAACCACCGCCCTGAGCTGATCCGTATCGAGGTTATAAATGGCTTTATTGGAAAAAGAAGCGATCTTATTGGCCAGGACCTGTCCGTCTTCCGTGCCCTGCGCCCTAACGCCGGCACCGAGACAGAATGAAGCCAACAAAAATAAACCGACCAGAAAATGAAAAATTCGGCGCTGCATATTTTTTATGAATCACTCTCGACAATTAAGGTGATCGGGCAATGGACCTGTCAGCTTTGAAAATGGCTTTTGTCACTATCGATCGTATTTCTTGAGTATCTTGCCAATGACCCCTTTAGCTTTGAGTTGATCCAGTGCCAGTTGCCATTGGTGGATAATCTTGCTGTCCGTGTCCTTATTGAAAGCGATATAGAGAAATCCGCTCATCAGCGAGACATTGGGGACCACCTGAATTTTATCCAGAAGCCCCATCTTTTTGGCGCTGTAGATGCCGGCGTAATAGGCCGTCGGCCAGGCATCAATGCGGCCCTTGGTCAGGCGCCGGATGTTTTTGTCGTCGCTGCCGCTCTGCAGTACATCCAGGTTCTTGAAACCCATATTGACCAGCATCTCATGGGTCGCGACGTTCTTGGTGACGCCGACTTTACCGATTTTCTTGGCCCCGTCGACAGAGGTGAAGCCCACCGGGCTGCCGGTTTTTTTAAAGAAAACCATTTCCAGCTTGGCCAGCGGCCCAACCCACTTGTATTTGTCTTCCCGGGCCGGGGTTCTGGCAGTGGAGAAAAGCGCCGTGTTCTTTTTTTTCGCCAGCAATTTTAAAGCGCGGCTCCAGGGCAGGACCTTAATGGCATCTGTGTTGCCGATGTGTTTTTGTATGGCCTAGACGATTTCAATGGATATGCCGGTGATGGCCTTTTTGTCGCCCTCGCCTTCATAGAATTGATAGGGGGCGAACTCTTCCGTCATCAGACGAATGGAAGTGTCGGCAAGAACGGGAGACGTGAACAGGAACACGGCAACCGCAAGAAATAATCTTTTCATAGTTCAACTCCCATCATCAGAATGCGGTCTTATGGCATCGAAATATGTAAATCTATGCTCTCGGAAAATATGAATTAACGCATTTACCGGTTCAGGCGTGAATAAGGGCCAAGTCTTCACCCAATCGCGGTAAAATCCTGGAAAATTAACCAATTACCGCCTGTTTTCCGGGAAATCCCCTTTCATCCTCACCCGCATTAATTATGACAAGGCCGGTTCTGCATAACAATGTATTTGATCCTTTAGTATAGATGGGCTTTCCGGCAGTGACACCAAATAGAAATAACACTCCATACTGATTGCCGATTCCCTCTGAGTGGTCGGCGCCCGGTCATATGAGTTCCCACTTTCAAGGGAGTTGAGATTGACGCCGGCCGGTGGCCCGCCCCATATAATGGCGATGGACGAACCCAAGCGGAGCCTTCGGCGCATGAAAGTCACCATCGAATACTGCGTTCAGTGAAACTACGAACCACGGGCCCTCCGTGCGAAGGCCCTGATCGAAGATAAATACAGCGCCGATGTTGAGCTGATCGAAAGCGGCGGCGGCGTCTTCGAGGTCGAGGTCGACGGCGTCCTTAAATTCTCCAAGAAACAACTGGGCCGCCATGCCACTGACGAGGACATGCTCTCCATCGCCGATTAAGCCATCTTGTTTAGGGAGGAACCCTTAAACGAGGCCAGCTTTCGGAGAGGAAACAGGCATATCTAGATTGGATGGCGAATGCCTTCTTCTGACCCAAAGCGGACCTTTATTGACCTTCTTATCCGGGGCTCTTCAGACCGGAAAATAATTCCTTTATTGATTTGCCTCCTGTATGACAGAAAAGTGGATTTCACTGTTAGAATACAAAATTCTCAGGAATTGGGTTGTTGCTGCAACAATCTATCGGCCCTCGTCCTGAGTAGGAGACTGTAGCCGTGCAAAGAATTATTGTTGGCATAACGGGCGCGACCGGCGCCATTTTCGGCGTTCGCACCCTGGAGGCCCTCAAGCAGGCAAAGGTGGAAACCCATTTGGT
>JADHTD010000024.1 GCA_016776525.1 Rhodospirillales bacterium | reverse complement strand
AAAGACGACATGACGGCGAAGAACAAAATCCATGAATCAGCACGGGAACTGATCGATCGCCTCGGCAGCGAAGCAATACCCTACATGCATCATCGTATCGAGAAATTGAAGACCGCAAAAAAGCCCCGGGAACTGGATCAGGCCTATCAATTGCTTAGTGAGGTCGAGGGGATATTGGAAAAGGAGACTTAAGTCATGCGCGCTGCAATATACGCCAGATATTCATCTGACCTGCAATCCGAGGCATCTATCGACGACCAGGTACGTCTGTGTCGGGAACATGCGGAACGTGAAGGCATGACTGTAGTTGATGTCTATACAGACTATGCAATCAGCGGTGGCCACATGGGCAACCGCCAGGGCATGTTGTCTCTTATGAACCACGCCAAAGAGAATGCCTTCAATGTTGTGATTGCTGAGGCATTGGATCGCATAAGCCGCGACCAGGAAGACATTGCAGGTATTTACAAACGCCTAAACCACTCAGAGATCAAGATCGTTACCCTGTCAGAGGGTGAGATAAATGAATTGCATGTTGGCCTCAAGGGCACCATGAATGCTTTGTTCCTCAAAGATTTAGCCGCAAAAATCAAACGTGGTCAACGTGGGCGGGTCGAAGCCGGAAAAATTCCCGGTGGAAATAGTTATGGATATCGGGTCATCCGAAAACTTTGCGATAATGGCACCGTTACAAGAGGGGAGCGCGAGATAAATTTTAAGCAAGCCGACATAATTCGGCGTATTTTTGATGAGTTTGTTGCTGGCCTAAGTGCCCGTCAAATTGCGACACGCCTTAATAAAGATCAAATTCCGGGGCCAACCGGTGGCCTCTGGAATGCATCAAGCATAAATGGTAGCCGCCAGCGCAGAAACGGGATTCTCAATAACGAACTGTATCTTGGGCGTATTATCTACAATCGACAGCGGTGCGTGAAAGACCCTGAAACAGGTAGGCGTAAGTTCCGCGTAAATCCAGAAAGTGAATGGATTAGAACCGACGTTCCTCACCTTCGGATCATAGACGATAACACCTGGGAAGCCACACAGGCGATAAAGTCCCGGTATTCCTCCCGAGCGGGCAACAAACGCCAGACGAAAAAACGCCTACTTACCGGCCTTATAAAATGTGGTGAATGTGGTGGCGGCATGACCATCATACGTCATAACCGATATTATTGTTCGGCGAAACGAGAGCGAGGGACCTGCAGTAGTTCAATTGGTATCGCCGCCCCGGAGATAGAAAACCGGGTTATCGCGGGCCTGAAGTCAATCCTCATTGGCAATGAGGATTTTGTCGAAGCTTACGTCATAGAGTTCAAGGCTGAGCTTGCAAGATTACGCAAGCAACGCGGAGTTAATGAACGCCAGACACAAAAGGAATTGAACAAGGTTAACGCCGCAATTAAACGCTGCCTCACTTTCATCACCGAGGGCGATGGTGATCCGGGTCTGGTTCGTGAGGAACTGCGCACACTGGAAACCAGAAAACGTAATCTAGAAAGGACAATTAACTCAGTACACGATGATAAAACAGTTGAGATTCATCCGAACATTGCAGACCTGTACCGCAAGAGGGTTGGGGAACTGCAAACCCTGCTGACAGACGATACATCCCGTCCCAAGGCCATGGACCTCATACGGTCCATGATTGACCACATCCAGATACATGCAGGATCAGAACGTGGCAATCCTGAGGTCATACTGATCGGCGCACTTGCACGAATCCTCGCCTTCTCCCAAAAAAACAAAACCGCCGCCTCCAATGGAAGCGACGGTACGTTCTTGATGGTAGCGGAGGAGGGACTCGAACCCCCGACACGCGGATTATGATTCCGCTGCTCTAACCAGCTGAGCTACTCCGCCCTAAAAAAGGCGTGCGGTTTTGGCCGCACGGGAAGGAAGGTCATAAGCCCAAGGCCAAGGGGTGTCAAGAGGGCCGCCCGGGGGCGGGAGACGCTTGCCGCCGCCCGGAATCCGGAGCTCCTCTATCGACCCCTTGGCCCCCCGTCAAAGGGAACCGCTGGGGAGGGGCGTTTCCGGTGCCGGGGGCACGGGCTTGGCGGCGGCATCGCCGCCCTCTTCACCGAACAGGGCCGCGCGCAACGAGCTAAAGAAGGAGGACTCGTCGGCGGCGGCCTTGTCCACGTCCCCGGTCGTCGCCTTCTGCGACGGCAGTCCCGGGGACGCAGGTTCAGTGGAAGCCGGTTTCAGTTTCGGCGGTTTCGGCTGGGGGATGGGCTCCGCATCCTTGACGAAATATTCGATCGACGGCGGTGCCTGCAAATTGGGCGCGGGCGGCGCTTCGGGTTCGTCATAGCGGCTCGGGTGGGGGCCGAAATAATTCACCATACGGCGTTGGTCCCGGAAATGGGGCTCGTCGTGGCACTGCACGCCGCCGATGGATTTATAACAGTAGACGGGCTCCATATCGTAGACCGCCTCTTCATACTTATCGACATACCCGCAGGCCCCCAAAAGGACCAGCATGGCCATCGGTTTCAAAGCTTTCTGCATCTCTTGCGTCTCCACATCTACGGGTCCGGCGGCTCGGCTTCTGCCGGGATTTGTCGGTTTGTTAACGATTGGGAGGTGCAAAAGAAGGGCCAAACCGGCCCGTTTCCGGGCCGATTGGGAATCTGACTACGAATCCAGAGACTTATATGGTTAACGGGCTCAGGCGCCCATCTCTATAACAAGGCGCCCCTGTACCTGACCCTGGAGAATTTTGCCGGATAGGTCGGCTACCTCGGCAAGTTTGACCGTCTCGGTCAAAGCATCCAGCTTGTCCAGCGGCAATTCCCGAGACAGCCGTTCCCAGGCCTGAAGACGGCGTTCTTTGGGGCAGGTGTTGGAATCGATGCCCAAAAGGTTGATACCGCGCAGCAGGAAGGGAATGACGGTGGCCGTGAACTTGATGCCCCCTGCATTGCCGACGGAGGCGCAGCTTCCCCAATAGGCCAGCGAGGGCAGAATGTTGCCAAGCCCCTCGCCGCCGACACTGTCGATGATGCCGGACCAGCGTTCCTTGGCCAGCGGCCCTTTCGGCGGTTCGGCCAGTTCGGCACGGGTAATGATTTCAGTGCCCCCCAGGCCGGTCAGGTAGGCGTGGGTCTCTTCGCGCCCGGTCGAGGCCGCCACCCGGTAGCCTAAGTTGGCGAGAATGGCGGTGGCAACGCTGCCGACGCCACCGGCGGCCCCGGTAATGAGAACATTACCGTCCTTTTCCGGGGTCAGGCCGTGGTCTTCCAGGGCCATGATGGCCAGCATGGCGGTGAAGCCGGCCGTGCCGATAGCCATCGATTGTTGGAGCGAGAGCCCGTCCGCCAGCGGCACCAGCCAGTCGGCCTTGACCCGCGCCTTGGTTGCGAAACCGCCCCACCAGACCTCGCCGACCCGCCAGCCTGTAAGGATCACCTGATCCCCCGGTTTATAGGCGTCCGACTGGGAGTCGATGACGGTACCGGCGAAATCGATGCCGGGGATATGCGGATAATTGCGGACCAGACGGCCGATGCCCTGGATGATCATGCCGTCCTTGTAATTCAGCGTCGAATGGGTGACGGCGACAGTGACGTCACCGTCCGGCAACTGGTCGTCGTCCAATGTCTGGATGGAATTGCTGACGGTGCCGTCGTCTTCTTCCAGCAGCAGGGCGGTAAAGGTGTTTTCGGCCATGATGGTGCCTCGCATAATAAAATGGAGCGATATTAAAGATTAGCCTGAGGCTACGGTCCAGCCGCAACTTTCCCCGGCCATAAAGGGGGAAACGCTCTCGCCGTCTCCGGCTGCCACAGTTTCCGGCACCACGGCTTCGGATCGGCTGAGAGTGACGCTCCCCGGATTGGGCTCTAGGCCATAGAAAGCCGCCCCGTTGAGGCTGGCGAAGGCTTCCAGTTTGTCCAGCGCCCCTTCCTCGTCGAAGACTGTGGCATAGAGTTCCAGCGCCGTGGGCGCCGTGAAGATACCGGCGCAACCGCAGGCCGCTTCCTTGGCACTGACGGCATGGGGCGCCGTGTCGGTGCCGAGGAAAAAGCACGCCTCGCCGGAGGTGGCGGCTTGGCGCAGGGCCAACCGGTGTTTTTCGCGCTTGGCCACCGGCAGGCAATAGAGGTGGGGGCGGATGCCGCCCCGGAAAATATCGCTGCGGTTGATCAGCAAATGATGGGCGGTGATGGTGGCGCCAACCTGGGACGCCTTGTCCCGTACGTAGGCGACGGCCTCAGAAGTCGTCACATGTTCGAAAACCACTTTGAGACCAGGGAAATCGCCGAGCAAAGGATCGAGCACGCGCTCGATAAAAGCCGCCTCCCGGTCGAAAATGTCGACGGCGGGGTTGGTGACCTCGCCGTGCACCAGCAGCGGCATGCCGATCTGCTGCATCCGTTCCAGGACCCCGGTGACGTTGCTGATATCGGTGACACCGTCCGTCGAATTGGTGGTGGCCCCCGCCGGGTAGAGTTTGACGGCGGCAAAGGTGCCATCCTTGAAGCCTTCTGCGATGTCGCCGGCCTTGGCGTCATCGGTCAGGTAACAGCTCATCAGCGGCGTAAAACCGCTGTCGCCGGTGGCCGCCACAATGCGGTCACGGTAAGCGCGGGCGGCTTTGCGCGTCGTTACCGGCGGCGCCAGGTTGGGCATGATCAGGCCGCGCCCGAAAACCCTGGCCGTATAGGGCGCCACGGCTTTGAGCATGTCGCCGTCGCGGAGATGGACGTGCCAGTCATCGGGACGGCGTATGGTGAGCGTGTCGGTCATCAGTTCCCGATCCTACACATTCAACCGCCCGCCGCCAGGTTTTCGATGGCGTCGCCCGCCGCCGGCAGTCCCCGGATATGATGACGGTGCCACAGCGCGTAATAGAGCAGCACCCAGGCGGCCTTGGTCCGGCGGTTATCGTGGCCGGAACCGAGGCGCTTGAACAGGTCACCGGCGGCCTGTGGGTGGCAGGCTTCCGAGATTCCCGGATCGGCAGCGATCAGCGGAGCCAGTTCCTTCCCCCGCCGCGCCATCCACTCGCCGACCGGCACCGTGAAACCCCGCTTGCGGGAAAAGGGATCAGCCGCCGGAAGCCCCGTCTGCAGCCAGCGGCGCAGCAGCCATTTGCCGTGCCGGCGGCGCACCTTTTGGCGGTCCGGTAAGAGATAAGCGAAATTGGCCATCTTGGGGTCGAGGAACGGCGTGCGGCCTTCCACCCCATGGGCCATCAGGCAGCGGTCCAGTTTGATCAACAGGTCGTTGGGCAGCCAGTCGGCAAAATCCACCGCTTGGTTGACCTGCAAGGCGGTGCGGCCCGCCGTTGCTTCCACCTTTTCGACAGCTGCGATTCCGGCCCGCCAGTCGGCGCCCTCATCCCTGAGCACGCCCAGGCCGTCCAGCATGCCGCGCTGGCGCATGGGGCGGCCGCCAAACAGCCGGGGCCGCATGGCCCGGCGGTAGCGTCCGTAACCGCCAAACATCTCGTCGCCGCCCTCGCCGCTGAGCACCACCTTGAGGCCGTGTTCATGGACCGTACGGGCCAGTTTATAGGTGGGCAGGATGGCATAGTCCGCCGCCGGGTCGTCGGTGGCGGCAACGACGGCAGGCAATAACGACCAGAAATCGTCCTCCGTAAAATCCACTTCAACGTGTTCGGCCCCGACCGCCTCGGCCACGGCGCGGGCATGGTCGCGTTCGTCGCGGGCCTTGGTTCCCGGAAAGCCGATGGTAAAGGCCCGCACCGGGCGTTCGTTGAGTCGCGCCATCATGGCCAGCACCACCGAGGAATCGATGCCCCCAGACAGGAACATGCCGTAGGGCACATCGGAACGCTGGTGCACGTCGATGGTGTCGTTGAGCACCTCGTCCAGTTGCAAGAGGGCATTGGCGGCAGGCCGGGGTGGGCCGTCCGGCAGGGCCGGGCGGCGGCGGCGTTCAATGATGCGGCCTCCTTCAACGGCCACCGTGTCCCCCGGCAGCAGTCGGAAAACGCCTTTGAAGGCGGTTTCCGTACCGGTGGTGAACTGTAATTGCAGCAACTGGTTGACGGCTTGCGGGTTGGCTTCCGCCGTCACCAGACCGGCCTTGATCATGGCCTGCGGTTCCGAAGAAAAGACAAAACCCTTGTCCGTTTCCGCATAATAAAGCGGCTTGATACCGAACGGGTCGCGGGTCAGCACCAGGCGGTCGCGGTTGGAGTCATAAATAGCGACGGCATACATGCCGCGCAGGTAGTCGGCGAATTCCATGCCGTGAGCCAGATAGAGGTGCAGCGGCGTTTCGCAGTCGGACTTGGTGGTCGGCGGCGTTTCGATCACCATGTCGCGGAGTTCGATGTAATTGTAGATTTCGCCGTTGGCAACCAGGGCCGTTTCCGCCGCCGGGCCGTCCCCGGCCAAGAAGGGCTGATCGCCGGTCTCCAGGTCGATAATGGCCAGCCGCGTATGGACCAGACCGGTGCCGCCCGCCACATGCATCCCCTGCCCGTCCGGCCCCCGGTGGACCAGCGCCTGCATCAGGCGGCCCAGGGCGTCGCTGTCGGGCGGCGCACCGTTGGGCGTCATGATGCCGGCGATGCCACACATTAGCCGAGCACCTGCCGGAAGAATTCCAGGTATTGATCGACGACAGCGGCTTCCGTGAAGTTTTCCCGATAGGCAGCATAGCCGTTATCGACAATACGTTCCCTGAGATTGCGGTCTTCAAGGACGGCATCGATGCCGTTGGCCAGGGATATGGGGTCATCGACCGGCGCCAGGACGCCCGATTCCATGTGTTCGATAAGAATACCGGGGCCAAGGCTGTCGGCAGCAACCACCGGCACCCGCTGGGCCCAGGCTTCGAGGACCACATTGCCCAGCGGTTCGTGGCGGGACGGACAGATAAAGACGTCAGCCGTTGCCAGCAGAGCCGCCGTATCGTCGCGCCAGCCAAGGAAACGCACCCGGGGTTTGACGGCAAGCTTCTCGGCCTGGGATTCGAGGGCGGCGCGCTCCGGTCCTTCCCCGGCGATCCACAAATAGGCATCCGGCAGTCGGGCCAGGGCATCCAGCAAAACATCAAATGCCTTGTTGGTGTGCAGGCGTCCCAAAGCCAGCAACAGCGGCGAGCCCTTTGGCGTGAAGAAATCACCCCGTTCAACGGGCCCGGTTTCTTCTTCGGCAACGAAATTCGGCAGGTAATGAGCGCGTTCGGCGGGCCAGCCTTCCTTGGCCAGATATTCGGCAATGTCCTGGGTGTTGCCGATCAGATGATCGCACTTCTGATAGTATTTCAGGTCGTAATAACCGCCCAGACGGCCCAGGTGCACGAAATCACCTTTCGGACACATGCGGGTCGCCCGGTTCATCCAGGTCAGCACGATATCCGGCTTGTATGATTTAATAAGGCGCTTCAGGGCCAACGGCGTTCCGATATCCAGCCTGCCGCCGAATTTCATCTCAATGGGATCGACTCCGCCCCGGCGCAACACGTCGGCGCGCCGCCGGTTGGAGCGGATGACAACCTGCTGGTCCAGCCCGGCCCGATTAAAGCCGATGGCGAGGCGTGTGAAAAAGGCCTCCGCCCCGCCGAAGTCGGCACCCGCCATGGCCTGTAATACCCGCATCAGGGAAGCATCCTTTCAAAGGCGCCGGCGGCATCCGCCCAGCCCCAGGTTCGTTGTTTTTCAAGGGCGGTACGGTGCTGCGCCGTCCACAATTCATCGTCATCCAGCAACCGCCGGGCGGCTTCGGCAAAAGCGGCATCGTCGGCGGCCACGAAACCGGTTTCCCCATCGATAACCCGCTCGACAACCGAGCCTAGACTTTGGACGACAGCCGGTACGCCCACGGCTTGCGCCTCGCCGACGGCTAGGCAGAAGGTCTCGTTGAGGTCGCCCCGATACAACATGATACGGGCTGTCCGGAATTCATCAATCAATTGCGTCTTCGGCACCGGGCCGCGCAGCACCACCCCGTGACCGGACAGTTCCCGGGCTCGGTCCAGCACGCGTTCCATCTCTTGGGCTTTGCTGTCGCCGACGGCGCCATAAGTAGCGGCCCCGGAAAAGACGTGCAGTTCAGCCTCCGGCACCTGCGGCTGGATATGTCCGGCCCACAGGTCCAACAGCCAATCCAATGAGCGCAAGGGATTGGAGGTGAAAACGGCACGGGGTGGCGGCGGCATGTCGGCCGCCTTTGCCTGGCGGAACATGTCCGGAATACCGTACGGGATGACCCGGCGCCCGCCGTCAGGCGCCCAGGCCGGATAAGTGGTGGCATGGTAATCACCGATAAAGACGACCACCGGCTTGAACCGCCATAGTTTTGAAAGATAGCGCCACTTCAACAAGTATTGGGCCGGGTTGTGGGTCCAGAAGACCCGCCGCCGGGCTTTCGGCAGGAGGGGGAGCAGCTTGTCACCCCGGTTGGCGATATAGAGGTCCGCCTCTTCCGGCAGGCCATCAGAGATCGGTCGCCAGTCCACCCCTTCGTGCATCAGGGGGGTTTCACAGTTGTTACAGACCAGAACCTCATGGCCACGCTTGGCCAGTTCCTGCATGAGGAACACTACCGACGATTCGACCCCGCCCAAGGGCTGTCTCTCAGGGGTTTGGCCATCGAACCGGATACCGTCGTCGGCCAGGACAATGCGGGCCACTAGTCGTCCTCCAACTTGGCTTTAAGGTGAGAGAGAAGCGGAAACAATCCGGCAAACAAGGCGATCAGGAAACCGTAACCACCCTCCCGATAGCCTTTGCGCAGGACATAACATTTGATAAACCGGGAAAACAGGCGGCGTAGGTTGTTGGCCATGGTGCCGATTTCGCCGGAGTCCCGAAGGTCCCGGGCGCGAGCCGTCGAATAGCTGTCGAGACGGCGGATCATATCGGAAATATTACGGTCAACATAATGCTCGAGCCTGTTGGTCAGCATCGGCCCTTTGCGTCCGGTCCAGGTCAGGCGCGGGTGCACCCGCTGGCGGCCCCAGACCTTGGCGCCCTTTTTGAAAAGCCCGGGATAGGCCGCCTTGCCATAGGATGCCCCCCAGCCCCAGCGCACCAGTTTGCCGCCGATATAGTTGTCGACGGGAATTTCATGCCAGTCGAAAGATGTATTCCCGATGACGGCCCGGATTTCTCCGGCCAGTTCCGGCCCCACCCGTTCGTCGGCGTCGACTTCCAGTATCCAATCGCCCCGGCAGGCTTCGATGGCGGCGTTGCGGCGGTCGCCTTCGATCTCCCAGGCCCCGTCAACCAGGCGGTTAGTATAACTTTCGGCAATGACCTGGGAATCGTCCGTGCATTTATCGAGAACCACCACCAGTTCGTCGGCAAAGCGCAGGCACTCCAGACATTCGGCCAGTTGTTTGTCCTCGTTGTGGATACTGACCACGGCGGAAAGGCTGATATCACTCATCGGGCCTGATCCTCTCCGGTCTCGAGCGTCGCCTTGAGGTGCGATATAACCGGGTACAGTGCCGAACACAGGGAAATAACAACGCCGTATCCACCTTCCCGGTATCCCTTGCGGGCTACATAGCATTTCCAGAATCGGGAAAACATCTTACGCACCATATTGGCAAAGGAACCGGGTTCCCCCCTGTCACGCAGATCGCCGGCCCGCCATGTGGTGTTGCGGTCCAACCGCCGCAACAGGTCCGACGTATTGCGGGCAATATGATGGATCACCGGATTAACCAGCATCGGTCCCTTGACGCCGTTGATCGATAGGTGCGGATGGACCCGTTCGCCTCCCCAAGTTTTGTTTCCTTTGCGAAACAGGCTGGGCTTCAAAGTCGGCCCCATCGCCGTCATCCAGCCATGACGGACGGGTCTGCCGCCGATAAAATTGCAAATTGAGATATCAAAGACGTCACAGGGACTATCGTTATCAATGACTTCCCGGATTTCAGCAGCCAATGCGTCCTCCACCCATTCATCGGCGTCGATCTCGAGTATCCAGCTACCCCGGCAAAAAACGATACCAGTATTTCGCCTTTCGCCTTCGATCTCCCAGGCTCCCTCCAGCAGGCGATCCGTATGGCGGGCCGCTATTTCCTTTGAGCCGTCATCGCACTTATCCAACACCACGACGATTTCATCGGCAAAGGCCAGCCGTACCAGGCAATCATCCAATTTCGCTTCCTCATTGTGGGCGACGACCAAAGCGGAAAGGTGGATATCGCTCATGCCGCCGCCTCCAGAGCCCGCCGCCAGAGGTCACGGGCGGCCTGCTCAGCCATATCGACGGTCAGCGAATCCATCAAGGTGTCGGATGTCCGGTGATCAAACCCTTCAGGAAAAATTTCATCAAACGGCACGCCACGAATTGAGGAACATAAATCTCCCCAAGGGGAATAAAGCGTTTCAAGACTGGGGCCGAACAACCCAAGCGTCGGAATACCGGATGCCGCCGCCAGATGCATCAGACCGGAGTCATTGCCTACATATAATGATGACCGCCGGAGACAGGAATAGGCCTCCAGAAGATCCAGATGGCCGACAAGGTCGATACGGCGATCAGCCGGGATTGCCTCGATCAATTGCAGAGCCATCGGGCGTTCATCATCGCGGCCGAAGATGGCCACCCGGCCATCAGGCAGAATGCCGTCCGGCGCACAAAGCCTTTCGATCAGTTCGGCAAAAAACTGGGGGCGCCAGGTTTTCGCCTTCCAATTGGCCGTCGGGCCGACAGACAGTACCGGCGGTCCGTCAGGGATCAATTGTTCAGCCAGTTCCCGGTGTTCATCGTCTTCCCAGAGATAGGGTGACGGTGGATTGTCCGACAGGTCCAGAACCTTCGACAGTTGTATTACCCGGTGTTCTATCCGCTCGGCGCGCCCCATCCGGTATCGCTTGCGGCCCGGCAGCACGTAATACATGGAGGAATTCCTGAGATCGACAATGATATCCCAAAACCTGAAGGCCGTTTTCGACAACAGAGTCAGCCAGTGCAAGGAGAACATCATCTTATCGAGCACGATAACCCGTTCCAGATTAGGTACGGCCTCGAACAAAGGCGCCGCCGCCGGACCGCAGGCAATGGTGAAGCGGGCTTCCGGGTGTTCCCTGAGAAGATGCGCCAATAGCCCCGTCGACAGAATGGCGTCGCCCACCCGGGTCGATGTAATGAATAGAATCCTCATGGCCGTTGTTATACGTCCACGACAAGCACTTGCAAAGGGGTCGCCCCCCTTGCCAAACGGTATTGAATGACCCAATTCTATGCCAGCACATGGTTTTAACAGGGACAGGACTCACACCCAATGGCAGAAGGAACCTACACCGTATTGGAAGACCGGGGCTTGATCGGTATTTCAGGCGAGGAAGCTCGGGATTTCCTGCAAGGATTGATTTCCAACGATACGATGAAGACCGGGCCGGACCAAGCCATCTATGCCGCCTTCCTGACCCCACAGGGTAAGTTCCTGCACGATTTCTTTATAATTGAACTGGACGGTTCTCTGTTGCTGGATTGTGAAGGGGACCGCTTGGCCGACCTGCTGAAACGGCTCCGCATGTATAAACTACGGGCCCAGGTAGACGTTGAAGACCGCAGCCCGGACTTTTCCGTCGCCGCTCTCTTCGGCAAAGACGCCCTCTCCGCCGCCGGACTGCCGGAAAAGCCCGGATCGGCAGCGGCCTTCAATGGGGGCGTCGTTTTCGCCGACCCCAGGCTGGCCGCAGCAGGAGCCCGCGCCATCCTGCCCAAGGACAGCGCCGAAGCAGCCTTAACCGCCACCAGCCTTTCCCCCGGCGACAAGGATGCCTATGAAGCGGTGCGGATTTCCTTAGGACTTCCCGACGGCAGCCGCGACATGCAGACTGACAAAGCGATTCTGCTGGAAAACGGCTTTGAAGAGTTGAACGGCGTCGACTGGGACAAGGGCTGTTATATGGGCCAGGAACTGACGGCCCGGACAAAATACCGGGGACTGGTCAAAAAACGCCTGATGCCGGTAAGCGTCGACGGCCCGCTGCCGCAACCGGGAACACCGATTCTACTGGACGGACGTGAAGCCGGCGAGATGCGCTCCGGGAACGATGGTCTGGGCTTGGCCCTGATGCGCCTCGAAGCACTTGAGAAGGCCGCCGAATCCGGCGGAGCCTTCACCGCCGGCGAGGCGACCCTGACTCCGAGCAAACCGGACTGGGTCGACTTTTAGGCCGCAAGACCGATGGACATCCTGCGCCGCACATCGAAATATCTGGCTCCCGTCGCCGAAGCCTATGATCAACGGCTCGCCAAATACGGCACCCAATCGCAGGGCGTTTTCTGGAAATCCGAAGAAGGTCAGTTCCAGCGGTTCGAAATCCTGCTGGGCGTCGTCCAGCCTAAGGATTTGGGCGGCCCCCTTTCGGTTAACGATTTCGGCTGCGGTTACGGCGCTTTTTTCGAATTTCTCCGCAACCATTCGGCGATGATCGGTGGTTCCTATACGGGCTATGACATTAGCGCCGCCATGGTGCGCACCGCCAAGCGCCGCACCAAGGATCGTCGCGCCGATTTCATCCGCAGCCCGGTAGCCACCCGTCCGGCTGATTACTCTTTCGTATCAGGTACTTTTAACCTTAAGCTCGGCTGTGGTGAGCGGGACTGGAACGCCTATGTCAAAGCCAGCCTGGAAAACCTGTGGACGAAAAGCCGCAAGGGACTTGCCTTCAATATGCTCAAGGCCGACGGCAAGGGCCGCCAGGGCGGTCTGTACTATGCCAACGCCAACGATTTTTTTGATTTCTGCAGCCGCACCCTGTCGGCCAATGTGGAATTGAAAGAGGACTATCCCCTGTCCGAATGGACCCTCTGGATCAGGCGGTAGGTGGCTCTTCTGATTCGGCCGCCTGAGTGGTGGCTTTTTCCGCCTTCAGGTGACCACCCCAGCTTTGTGCCTCGATAAAGACCCGGGTGATTTCCGGGTATTGGGATTTGATCCGCGCCTCCAACCGTGAAATCGCCGCCTCAACGCCGTCTGCATCAAGGTCTTCCGTAAAGTCGATGCTGATATTGAGCAAAATATCTTCCGGGCCCAGGTGCATGGTCAGCAGTTCGTTGACACTTAGCACGCCCTTTTCGGCGGCGACGATCTCTCTCACTCCGGCAATGACCTCGGGCACCGCCCCTTCGCCAACCAACAGTCCCTTGCATTCATAGGCCAGAAACACCGCCGTCACAGCCAGAATGAGGCCGATGCCCACGGAGGCCACGCCGTCCAGTACCGGCATTTCCAGCACCTGTCCCAAGCCGATGCCGGCAAAGGCGACAAAGAGGCCCAGCATGGCGGCGGTATCCTCAAACAGCACGGTAAACAGGACCGGGTCCTTGGAGCGGCGCACGGCTGCCAGGATACCGGTATCCGGGTTGAGTCGACGGAAGGTCTTATAGGCGATCCCCCAGGCGACGCTCTCCAGAGCGATGGAAACGCCGAGCACCAGGTAATTGACCCAGGCATCGGTAACGATTTGGGGTTGGTGGATTTTTTCGATACCTTCGTAGATCGAGACCCCGGCGCCGACGGCAAAAATGATGATGGCCACCAGGAAGGTCCAGAAATAGAGCTCCTTGCCATAACCGAAGGGGTGTTTTTCGTCGGGCGGCGTCGAGGCCCGTTTCATGCCGTAGAGTATCAGCCCCTGGTTGCCGGTATCGACCAGCGAGTGGACGGCCTCGCTGAGCATGGCCGAACTGCCGGTAAAGGCGGAAGCCCCGAACTTGGTTACGGCAATCAGCAGGTTACCGGCGAGGGCGGCGTAGACGACAATTTTCGAAGACCCGGCGGCCATTCTTTCACCTTTCCAAAGTAGACGCCTGAGACTTTACTCAGGGATTCGGTCTGCCGCCACCCCTGTTCCCGGCAGCCAACTCCGGCCCGCAGTACCCACATTAAAGTAAGGGATATTATGTTGACACGACGAACCACTTGGTTACTGTCACCGCCAGCGGCTTTGCATTTCCCGGTTCGAGGAATAGCCCGGGAGCGGCAAGGCCTTTTTTTGTGCAATCAACAAGACCCTCAAAAACAGGGTTTAACAGGAAGACCACGAAGGGAACAATAAAGTGAATAAGAGCGTATTTTTCATCATCGGCGCCTTCGCAGTTCTGATCGCCATCGGAGTTGCCACCAGCTAAGCAGCCTTAAGAAAACAATAAAAGTAAGGGCGGAGACCAGCCGGTCATCCGCCCTTTTTTTTATCTTATGATTTCCCTCAGTCGCCGGGCGCACTACGTGCTTGGCTCGCTCGTACTAACTCGCGGGGCCGCCGTCGCGGCCCGATTAGAGCGGCAACTTGCACAACTTTCTCGGACTATCGTGGAGCGAAGCGCAGCAGAGCGACTAGCGCCATTGAGGCGCGCAGCCAGCGCGGCGCTTGAGCGCGATTCAACAAACCTCTATCTACTCTCCGCCATGGCATCCTCGTCCGTCCCCAAGGCCGCCTGCGCCGCCGCCAGGCGGGCAATCGGCACCCGGTAAGGCGAGCACGACACATAATCCAGACCGACCTTCTGGAAGAAGTGGATGGAGGCCGGATCGCCGCCATGTTCGCCACAGATGCCGAGCTTGATGTCGGGACGGGTCTGGCGGCCGCGTTCGACGGCTATTTTGACCAACTCACCGACACCGTCCTGATCGAGACTGGCGAAAGGATCGTGTTCCATGACGCCCTTGTCCCGGTAGACTTCGATGAAGTTGCCGGAATCGTCCCGCGACAGGCCCAAAGCAGTCTGCGTCAGGTCGTTGGTGCCGAAGCTGAAGAAGCTGGCCGAATGAGCAATGTCGTCGGCCTTCAGGGCGGCGCGGGGCAGTTCGATCATGGTCCCGACCATGTAGTCGAATTTGACTCCGGAGGCCTCCGAAACTTCGGCGGCGACGTCATCAACGACGTCTTTTAGCATGTCCAGTTCGGCTCTTGAGCAAACCAGCGGGATCATTACCTCGGGGATGACGGTGACGCCGTCCTTGGCGCACTGCACCGTTGCCTCGAAAATGGCGCGGGCCTGCATCTCGTAGATTTCCGGATAGGTGATGCCGAGGCGGCAGCCCCGGTGCCCCAGCATGGGGTTCGATTCATGCAGTTGGACGGAGCGGGCTTTGACGGCACTGACGTCGACCCCGGCGGCCTTCGCCACACCTTCCATGTCAGCCTCGGTATGGGGCAGGAATTCGTGCAGCGGCGGGTCCAGCAGGCGCACCGTCACCGGCAGGCCTTCCATGATCTTAAAGACCTCCGTGAAGTCCTGGCGCTGATAGGGCAGCAGTTTATCGAGCGCTCCCCGGCGTGTCTCTTCATCGCGGGCCAGGATCATCTCGCGCATATGGATGATACGGGCCGGATCGAAGAACATATGCTCAGTGCGGCACAATCCGATGCCTTCGGCGCCGAATTTGCGTGCCGTTTCGGAATCGGTCGGCGTTTCCGCGTTGGCCCTGACGCCGAGCGTGCGGATTTCATCCACCCACTCCATCAACAGGGAAAATTCGCCACTCAGTTCCGGTTGCAGGGTCGGCACCTGGCCGAACATCACTTCGCCGGTGGAACCGTCGAGGGTGATAATGTCGCCTTCCTTGATCTCGCGGCCCAGGGCTTTCATGGTCTTGGACGCATAATCGATGTTGAATTCACCGACCCCGGACACACAGGGTGTGCCCATGCCGCGGGCGACGACGGCGGCGTGCGACGTCATGCCGCCCCGCGTCGTCAGGATGCCCTGAGCGACATGCATGCCGCCGATGTCTTCGGGGCTGGTCTCGATGCGCACCAGGATTACCTTTTTGCCGTGACTGACCCAGTCTTCGGCGTCTTCGGCGCTGAACACCACCTGGCCGGAAGCGGCTCCCGGAGAGGCCGGCAGGCCGCGGCCCAGGATATCGCGATCGGCATCCGGGTCGAGCATCGGGTGCAGCAACTGGTCCAACTGCGCCGGATCGATGCGGGCGACCGCCTCTTGTTGGGTGATAAGGCCTTCGGTGACCATATCGGTGGCGATTTTCAGGGCCGCCTTGGCGGTGCGTTTGCCGGTACGGGTCTGCAACATCCACAGCTTGTTCTGCTGGATGGTGAACTCCATGTCCTGCATGTCCTTGTAATGGGACTCCAGTTTTTCACGGATGGCATACAGTTCGCCGTAGAGTTCGGGCATGACCTCTTCCAAGGCCGGTTGTTTCGGTCCGGAATTGTGGCTGGCTTCCTTTTCGGCGATGGTCATCGGCTGCGGCGTGCGGATACCGGCAACCACGTCTTCGCCCTGGGCGTTGACCAGATATTCGCCGTAATAGGCGTTGTCGCCGGTCGACGGGTTGCGGGTGAAGCAGACGCCGGTGGCGCAATCGTTACCCATGTTGCCGAAGACCATGGCCTGGACGTTGACCGCCGTGCCCCAATCCGCCGGTATGTCGTGCAGGCGGCGATAGGTGATGGCCCGCTGGTTCATCCAGGAACCGAAT
>JADHTD010000023.1 GCA_016776525.1 Rhodospirillales bacterium | reverse complement strand
TGCAGGGCCTCGGCCCGTTCGCGCAACGCCAGTTCGACCCGCACGCTGTCGGTAACGTCCAGATAGGTCAACAGGACGGCGCCGTCGGGCAGGGGCACGTTGGCGTAATCGACAACCCGGCCGTCGCCGCGAAGCAATCGCCCGCTGCTGGACTCCCGGGCGAGCATGCGGGCGATGACTTTCTGTTTGTGGGCCGGCCAGTCGTCGATGGCGATCAGCAGCGGCTGCATGACCTCAACGAAATCGGAAAGATGCAGGGAATCGCGGAGCCGCGCTTCGTCGATACGCCAAAGATGGGAAAGCACTGGGTTGAACAGTTGCAGGCGGCCGTCGCTGCCGAACACGGCGATCCCTTCGTGCAGGTTGTTGAGCGTCTCGCGCTGGACGGCATTCAGCGTATTGTAGGACCTCTCAAGGGCCAGCCGGTCGGTGACGTCTTCATAGGCAAACAACAAACCGCCCAGGGGGTGGGGGCTGACGACGCTGCGTAGCGAAGTGCCGTCCGGCAGGTGCAGGAGGCTTTCCATGGGTTCGGCAAGGGTCCCGAAAAGACCCGTCAACTGGTCCCGGTAGGACTTGAAGTCAGCCACTTCCGGCAGGCGGCGGCGTTCCCTGAGCCTGTCGAGGACGGCGCCCAGATCCGGTTTCGAGGACAGCCAGGAGGCTTCCAGCTTCCACAGCGTCGCATAGGCCCCGTTGAAGAAAGACAGATTTCGATGCACGTCGAAGATGGCGATGGCAGTAGACAGGGATTGCAGCACTTCATCCTGGGCGGCGGACTGTTGCGCATGGCGGCCCTCAATCGTTTCCTTGTCGGATTGATCGACGGCAAAGCCAAGCGAAACATTGAAGCCGTCCAGCGGGGTTTCCGTGACCTGCATCATACGCGGTTCGGGGCCGTCGCTGAAAAGCCGGCTTTCCGAAATGGTGCGGCCTTCTAGAACAGCCTGGGCGGCCAGTTCGCGGGCCGGTTCTGC
The DNA here is from genome assembly GCA_016776525.1 of Rhodospirillales bacterium. Taxonomy (GTDB): domain Bacteria; phylum Pseudomonadota; class Alphaproteobacteria; order Rhodospirillales; family JADHTD01; genus JADHTD01. The sequence continues at coordinate 15,609 of JADHTD010000023.1, read as the reverse complement.
TATTTTTTTACCGGCCCCGGCCCGGTTGACAAAGGTCAGCTTCAGGTCGGTGTCGCGCAGCCAGGCCGGTAACGGCAGCTGGTCGAGCACGGCCTGAACGGAAGGATCGATTATGGCGCTGCCGGCATCCCGTCCCGAAGAAGCCCCCCGGCTTTCGCCGCTGACGGCTTCCCGCATCCACATGATATCGGAAACGGTGCGCCCCTCTTCGGTATTGGCGCGGACGCCGATGGCCTGAATCTGCCGGGTGCCGAAGGGCAGCAACAGGTCAAAAGCGGTCCCGTGGCGGCGCAGTTCGTTGACCGCTTTGTTGAGTAACCCGGCCGTTTCCTTGTTGAACCGCCTCAGCACATCGCGGAATTCAGAATTGGTGCCCTGTTCCAGGTCGAGCAGTACGGCCAGCCGCCGGGAGCAATACTCTCGGGCGATCGGGCCGCCGCTGCGCAGATCCCAAATGAAAAGGCCGTCCGGGGCGGCGGCCAGGATTTCCCGGGCCAGCTCGGCTTCGTTTTCGGAGTCTTGCGAGATGCGCTCGGCCAGGGCCAGGCGCCGGGAATAGGACAGGATCAGCGGAAAGACGACGGCGGCCATGACGATCGCCCCACCGAGAAAGGCCAGGGGGGGGTCGATGGTGAAATCAAAGTTGAAGTTGTCGAACAGTTTTTGCACGGAAAGATGTTAAGACTTCCGGCCCGCCGGGCCAAGAGGATTGGTTATTGTAGTTTACTTACTAAGAAGTCCACCAATAAAACCAAGAGATGTAAGGCCAATGCCTGCAATTGCTGTGGTTATATCAGAGCGTAAAGTTTCATCAATAAACATTAGTGTGCCGAGCATTATGAGAACGATTAAATGAATTAAACCTGCTAAATAGAGAGCGGCATTTTCTCGTGCGCCAAAAAGTGATCCGATAATCCCAAGTTTCTGAGCTTCTTGTTGAAGCTGAATTTCAGCATCTCTGTTATTTATGTTATGAGGTTTGGAACTATTTGAGGACATTATATTGATAGCGTCCCATAACAAATAATAGCGTTTCTTATTGTTTCTTCATTATATTTTGTAATTCCCGAAATCTTTTTGATGCTATTACCCTGTTCAAATAATTGATTTATCTCATCTCTTTGATCAAATGAGAGACCGGCTTCTATTTGTTGGGCTAATGCATTAATTAGCTTTTCAATTCCAGCCTTTCCCTCAAGCTTGTAGGCTTTTTCGAATGATCTAGGTCCACCAGGAACATTTCGATAAAGCCCCGACCTTGAAATACCAACTATTCTGGATATTTCACTTCCGGACATGCCATTTAAGGCAAGAGTTGAAACTAGCTTTAAATTTTCCTTTGTTAGTCCTTTAGTTCTACCACCTGAATGTCCCATTGAGTGGGCTGCTTTTAAACCCTCTTTTGTACGAGAACTAAGCGCCTTTTTTTCAAATTCAGCGGCATATAAGATATGTTCAATGAAGTGCTCAAATTTTGGCAAACTAGTATCAATCGGCTCATCTAAACATCTTAAGAAAGCGCCCTTCTCACTAATTGCCCTTGTAGTTTCAGCTAGTTGTCTCAATGAACGGGAAAGGCTAAATAAATTTAGGACAACAAGAATATCTCCGGCTTCTAGTGTATCAATGCATTCAACAAGTTTGTGACGCTTAGGGTTTCTAGCTGCTAATTTTTCATAGAAAATTCTTTCATCAGGTATCCCTGTTTCCCTTAATGCATCAATTTGTAGTTCTGCCGCTTCACCTTTTGTAGTTTGGGCGTATCCATAAACTTGGCCGTTAGATGGCGTATCAATTTGTGACGGTATGCCGCTATTAAAACTACTCACTGATTTCCTGAGTCTAGCGATAAATACTTCTGGATTATCGCCAGCCCATGGCACGCGCCATTCTTCCAAAACACGATCATAGTAAGAATTTGATGCAATTATTGGAATGATCTGCTGATGTAAGTCATCATTAGGCGCAGATAGAAAAAGCTCATCTTTTCCAGTTCGAAATGTATAAAAAGGACTGCCATTCATAGCATTTATTTCTATTAGGGTGTGTTTCGATTCGCAGCATTCTATATAATCCTGTTTGTCTCGTCAAGGTACAGAAACGTTACAACAGGACAGTCGTCGCGTTGAATCGAAAATACCCCTATTAGAAGCATAAAAGACAGAGTAAGTGAATGATTTATATGGATAAATCGGATAAATTGAACAAAATGTATAGAGTTTTGAAAAAAAAGGCGGCCAATTGGCCGCCTTTTTAATATACGCAAATGCGTCGTCGAAGGCGGTTATACCGCCTTCTCGGAAATTGCTTTTAATACCGATAACTGTCCGGCTTGAACGGTCCGGCCTGGGTGACGCCGATGTAATCGGCCTGTGCCTTGCTCAGTTGGCTAAGGCCGACGCCCAGCTTGGCCAGATGCAGGATGGCCACTTTTTCATCCAGATGCTTGGGCAGCACGTAGACTTTGTTTTCGTACTTGCCGTCGGCATTGTTGGCGAACAATTCGATCTGGGCCAGGGTCTGGTTGGTGAAAGAAGCACTCATCACGAAACTGGGGTGGCCGGTGGCGCAGCCCAGGTTCACCAAACGGCCTTCGGCCAGCAGGATAATCCGCTTGCCGTCCGGGAATTCGATCTCGTCGACCTGCTGCTTGATGTTGGTCCATTTGAAATTCTTCAGGCCCGCCACCTGGATTTCATTGTCGAAGTGACCGATGTTGCAGACGATGGCGCGGTCCTTCATGGCCCGCATGTGATCGACGGTGATGATATCGATGTTGCCGGTGGAGGTGACGAAAATGTCGGCGCGCGGGGCGGCGTCCTCCATGGTCACCACCTCGAAGCCCTCCATGGCTGCCTGCAAGGCGCAGATCGGGTCGATTTCGGTAATAATGACCCGGCAGCCGGAATTGCGCAGGCTTTCCGCCGATCCCTTGCCGACGTCACCGAAACCGGCAACGCAGGCGATCTTGCCGGCCATCATGACGTCGGTGGCCCGCCGGATGCCGTCGACCAGGCTTTCCCGGCAGCCGTATTTGTTGTCGAATTTGGATTTGGTCACCGAATCGTTGACGTTGATGGCCGGGAACGGGAGCGAACCGGTTTTTTCCATTTCATAGAGCCTGAGCACGCCGGTGGTGGTTTCCTCGGTGACGCCCCGAATGTTGCCGAGGATATTGGAATACCAGCCGGGCTTTTCGGCCAAGCGCTTCTTGATGGAAGCGAACAAGTATTCGGCTTCCTCGCTGTCCGGATTGTCGAGCAGTGAAAGATCCTGCTCGGCGCGGGCGCCCAGGTGGATCAGCATGGTGGCGTCGCCGCCGTCGTCCAGGATCATGTTCGGCGTGCCGCCGTCGGACCATTCGAAAATGCGGTGGGCGTAATCCCAGTACTCTTCCAGGGTTTCGCCCTTGGTGGCGAAAACCGGAATTTCGGCTGCCGCAATGGCGGCGGCGGCGTGGTCCTGGGTCGAATAGATATTGCACGACGCCCAGCGGACCTCGGCACCCAGCGCCGTCAGCGTTTCGATAAGAACCGCCGTCTGGATGGTCATGTGGAGTGAACCGGCAATGCGCGCGCCTTTCAGCGGCTGTTGACCGGCAAATTCCTCACGGGTCGCCATCAGGCCGGGCATTTCGCTCTCGGCGATGTCGAGCTCCTTGCGGCCCCAATCGGCAAGGGAAATGTCGGCGACCTTGTAGTCGTCAAAAGAACTCATAATTCACTCCTGAAGGAATCGATGTAACTTTATTTGGGGGGTCTTAGCAGCCCGGCACGGGGTCAGGCAAGGGCATTAAAGTCGTCGAGCAGCATGGCGATGCGCCCGGCGTCGACCTGATCCATGATGACTCCGGCACGGCGTTCGGCGGCCGTAAGGTCGAGATCGCGCAGCCGTTGCTTGATCCGGGGGATATTGCTGGCGGTCATCGACAATTGCCGGATGCCAAGACCCAAAAGAAGCGCCAGATACCGGGGGTCACCGGCCATCTCACCACAGATGCTGACCGGGATGCCGGCTCTCAGCCCCGCCTGGGCGGAAAATTGGATAAGGCGCAAAACCGCCGGATGCAGCGGGTCGTAGAGATGCGCCACCTGTTCGTCGCCGCGGTCGATGGCCAGCGTGTACATGGTCAGGTCATTGGAGCCGATGGCGAAAAAATCGCTGGATCGCGCCAGGGCGTCAGCCGATAGGGCGGCGCCGGGCACTTCGATCATGACCCCCAGCGGCGGCAGTTCTTTCGGCAGTTTCACTTTCCGGCGGCGCAGGCGGCGGGCGGCCCGTTCCAGGACGTCGCGGGCGCGACGCACTTCGGAGGCAGTGGAAACCATGGGCAATAGGATACGCACCGGTCCGTGAACGCCGGCCCGAAGGATCGCCCGGAACTGGGTTTCCAGGATATCGTCCCGGACCAGCGACAGGCGGATTCCGCGCAACCCCAGGGCGGAAGAGGCGCTGTCGCCGTAATCACTGGTTAGCACTTCCGCCGCCTTGTCGCCGCCGACATCCAGGGTGCGGACGGTAACCGGACGGCGGCCCATGGCTTCAATGATTACCTTGAGGCTTTGATACTGTTCCTCTTCATCGGGGATGTCATCGCGGTTCATGAAGATGAACTCGGTCCTTAATAGACCGACACCGGCGGCACCGGCTTGGTTGACCATGGCCATTTCCACGGGCAGTTCGACATTGGCCTGAAGGTCGATTTTGGTGCCGTCCTTGGTGACCGCCGGTAAATCCTTAAAACGGGCCAGGCTGCGCTGTTCGCGTTGGCGTTTGTTGCGCCGGTTTTCATATTTGGCGACCGTTTCCGCTGCCGGATTGATGATGATGCGCCCGGCATAGCCGTCGACGATAATGGTATCGCCTGCCTTGGTGCCGCCGAGCAGGCCCGGCGAGCCTAGCACAGCCGGAATGCCGAGGGCCCGGGCCATGATGGCGGTATGGCCCTCGGCGCCGCCCAGCATGGTGGCGATGCCGGTGACATGGTTCGGGTCCAGTTGCGCCGTATCGGCGGGGGTCAGTGTTTCGGCGACGACTACACTGCCTTCGGGGATAATCGACATCGGCATGCGTGGAGCTTTTGTCAGGTTACGGGTCAGCCGGTTGGCGACTTCGCGGATGTCATCGAGGCGGGCGGCGATATAGGCATCGTCCATGGCGGTGAAGCTTTCCGCGATTTCGGCGATTTCCGCCTGTACCGCGGATTCGGCATTGATACGGTCTTTGCTGATCCGTTTTTCGACACCGCGAACCAGACGCGAATCCTTGAGCATCTGAAAATAGGCTTCGAGGAGGAACTCTAATTCATCGCCGGCGGCGCCGGGCAAGGCCTTGGCTTTCGAGCGAAGCCGCCCGATTTGACGGCGTGATCGGGTCAGCGCCTCTTTCAGGCGGTCCAATTCCGCATCGACCTTGGTGGCCGGGATGGAATATTCCGGTACGGCGACAGCGCCGCTTTCGCGCAGGTGTACCTCGCCGATCCCGATCCCCGGCGAAACGCCCAGACCTTCGAAGCGTATTTCCTTGGTTTTTTTGCTCTTGCGTTTGGCCATCACGAAAGGCTCATTCCTCTTCGAACTTGGCTTCGATCATGTCACACAGCGCCTGCAGGGCGGCATCGGCCTCCAGGCCGCTGGCGCTGAGGTGGATGTTGCTGCCCTGCGAGGCGGCCAGCATCATCAGGCCCATGATGGACAGCCCGGAAACGGCCTGACCGCCCTTGCTGACCGTCACTTCTGCGTCAAAGGATCCGGCTAGTTTGACGAACTTGGCGGCGGCCCGCGCATGCAGTCCCCGTTCGTTGCGGATGGTTGCTGTAACGTCGACCAGGTTTCCGCCCTTTCCGGCCGCGCCGTCCCCATCCCTCATGTTTGTTCCTGGGTCAGCAACTGCGAGGCGATGTTGATATATTTACGGCCCGCTTCCTGGGCGCTGATGGCGGCATCCTGAAGGGATTCCGTCTTGCGGACGCTGGCCAGCTTAATCAGCATCGGCAGGTTGACCCCGGCGATCACTTCCACGTTGGCCTTTTCGATGACCGAAATGGCCAGGTTCGACGGCGTGCCGCCGAACATATCGGTCAGCAGGACAACCCCGGAGCCGTCGTCGGCCCCGGCGACGGAATCCAGAATATCCTTTCGGCGGGCCTCCATGTCGTCATCCGCTCCGATGCAGACACCGACGGTAGTGGGCTGCGGGCCGACCACATGCTCCAGCGCCGATATCAGTTCTTCCGCTAGGCGGCCATGTGTGACAAGCACCATTCCGATCATGGCTTCGTATTCCTTCTCTTTGGCTTCATTTTTATTCGTTGTTCCGTCACCCGTCGACGGCTCTGTTCAAATCCCGGTGATGAAGATGAACCCGTTGACCTTTTTCGTCCAGCCAAGCCTTTAGTTTCTCAGCAACGAAGACCGACCGGTGTTGCCCCCCCGTACACCCCACGGCAATGGTCAGGTAGCTTTTCCCCTCGGCGGCATAGCGGGGCAGCAGGGGTTGCAGAAAGGCAGTCAGCCGTTCGAAAAAACCGTCAAATCCCTCATCATTCCCTATAAAGGCGGCAACCGGTTTATCCCGGCCGGTTAATGTCTTAAGGGCGGGATCATAATGGGGATTTGCCAGAAAGCGAACATCGAAAACGAGATCGGCTTCCCGTGGCAGGCCCTGCCGGTAGGAAAAGGAAGTCACGAAAACCCCCAGATTCTGTTCGTCGGACACCCGGAAATGACCCTGTAAAATGCGTTTCAGGTCACCGGGACCGAGGCCCGAGGTATCGATCGCCACATCCGCATGATCGCGGATGGCGCCGACCAGACGGCGTTCATGTTCGATGCCGTCGCTGACCGGACGGTCCTGGGCCAGGGGGTGGCGGTGGCGGGTGGTGGCGTACCGCCGCCGCAGTTCATCGTTGTCGCAGTCGAGGAACAATACTTTTGCATCGATGCCCGATCGGGTGATTAGGCTGTTCACCTGTTGCGAGAAAGCTTCAACCCCGAAGTCCCGGGTGCGGATATCGATGCCGATAGCGATCGGGCGTAGCAGGCCGGCGGCGGCAAAACTCTGCTGACCGCTTGCCACCAAATTTTTGACCAGGGAGAGCGGCATGTTATCGACCGCTTCGTAGCCTAAGTCTTCCAGGGCTTTCAGGGCGGACGTTTTGCCGGCGCCCGACATGCCGGTGACCAGCAGCACGCGTTCCTTGGCGGCTTTGTTCATGGTTGCGCTTCCTTCGAATGATCCTTCGACATGCTACGGAACCGGGGGCAACGATCCGTCAACGAGTTTCACGGCAAGGTGTATTTTGGCCGGGGCCGAAGCGTCAAAGGGATCAAGCCGGTAAAGGGGCACAGAGGTCCCCAGAAAGTCAAGGGTTGCCGCTTCCGGCAGGCGCTCCACCTGATCCCCTGCAACCAGGTCGAAAACGAGCCTGAGCAGGCTTTCCGGGACTGCTTCCAGGGTTACGATGCCGATGCCGCGGACTTCCATTTTACCGGCCAGTTCCGCCGGAGCGCTGAGTGTCAGATGACCGTCGCGGTGGCTCATGATATTGACCCGGTCATCGGCAACCAACAGGGCGCCACCGTCAATCAACCGCAAAGCCAGGTCCGATTTGCCGCTGCCGGATGGGCCGCGCAGCAGGATACCGGTACCGCCGATATCGACGCATGTGCCGTGAACCTGTTCCATGGTTAGTACCCACTATCACAAATAGGTGTGACACATGACGGTCTCCTGAAACCTCTGGCTAGGAGCATGGCCCGCCGTGATGCAGAAGCATCATAAGGGCCTTGCGACGCGGCCAGGGGTTTCAGGAGGCCGCCGTTCCGGTCATTTTTCAGGCCCCCTAGGGGTGTCCGAGACGCTTGACGATGGCCCCGCATCGCCGGTGCGTCACCTCCTACCGAGGAAGCCTGAAAAATGATCATGTGTGGCACCTATTTGTGATAGGGGGTACTGGGAAGGGTGATACGGCTGGCTTGTGAAGTCAACCGATGGGCAAACGAACGGTAAACCGCGCTCCCAAAATGCGGCCGTCTCCACCGGCCCGGTTTTCCGCCGTCAGCGTGCCGTCATGGGCCTCGATGATCTGCCGGGAAATGCTCAGCCCCAAGCCGGAATGGGTGCCGAATTTCTCGCCTTCGGGGCGTTCCGAGTAGAAACGCTCGAAAATGGCGTTCTCCTTTCCCGTAGGGATGCCGGGACCTTCATCGTCAAAGGTGATTTCGGTGAAGCCGCCATATCGGGCAACATGGATGGCAATGGTGCCTCCAGGCGGGCTGAAGGTAACGGCATTACCGATCAGGTTACGGAAAACCTGCACCAGCCGGCCTTCCATGCCGGTGACGATGCACTCCTGATCACCCGACACATGCAGTTTCGGGGCCTCGCCGCCGCCGGTGACGTCGTGAAGATCGGCCAGGGTGGCCAGCATCCTGGCCAGATCGACCGGTTCTTCCTCGGCCCGGGATAACTCGGCGTCCAGTCGTGAGGCGTCGGAAATATCGCTGATCAGACGGTCGAGGCGTTGAACGTCCTCCTGGATAATCGACATCAGCTTGCGTTGCTGCTCCGGGTCTTTGATGCGGGCGGCGGTTTCGACGGCGCTGCGCAGAGAGGTCAGCGGGTTCTTGATTTCATGGGCGACATCGGCGGCGAAGCCTTCAATAGCATCCATGCGTTGCCAGAGGGCCTCGGTCATATCGCTCAGGGCCACTGCCAGATCGCCGATTTCGTCGTTGCGTCCGGCAAAATCGGGAATGGAATGCTGGCGGTGGTGGCCATGGCGGACCCGGTCGGCGGCGGCGGCTAACCGGTGGATGGGCCGGGCGATAGTGCCGGCTAGATAGATGGACAGCAGAACGGTGATGGCCAGCGCCACCAGAAAGACCTTTAGAATATCCAGGCGCACTTCGTACAGGGCGTCGTCAATCAGGTGTGAATCCCGGGACAGCATCAGGGCGCCCAACACCTGTTTGTAGCGTTGAACGGGTACGGAAACGCTGAGAATGAGGCCTGGTCCGGAAGACCGCACGGCCCCGGCCGTTTCTCCCGAAAGAGCCCGCAAGGCTTCAACATAGTCCTGGGCCGATTGGCGGGCTTTTTCGCGGTAAGGGGCAGGCATGGGGCGGCCCCGGATGCGCGATGCGAGGCGGTCATAAATACCCAGCGCCTTGTTGAGGAATCCGCCCTGGCTTTCCGGCGGCGGCAGTTCCTCGATCTGGACGGTGCCGCCGGGCCCCATCAGCATCCGGGAATCGGCCAGCAGCACACCGTCGGTGGCAAACAGCCGGGCCCGGGTGCCGGTTGCTTCGGCCAGGCGGCGGACCATCTGGCGGACGGCGCCGGGGCGTAAAGTCTGGGTCGGCGGCGAAATTCTGTCGGGGGTTTCGACGACGATGGCGTTTTCACCGAGGGCGGCGGCGACCAGGTCGGCCTGTACGGTGAGCGATTCCAATTCGGCGGCGATCAGATTCTGGCGGTATTCATCGAGATAGAGGATGCCGGCGACGAGGATGCCTAAGGCCAGCACATTGATGGCAAGGATACGCCGCGTCATCGGTGAAACCGACCGGCGTTTCCGCTTTTGCGGCTCCCCCCTGTTCATGGCATTCCGTCCAAGTCAGTTGCCGCGATACCGGTATCCAACCCCGTACAGGGTTTCGATTTCGGAAAAATCGGAATCAATATCCTTAAACTTCCGCCGCAGGCGTTTGATATGGCTGTCGATGGTTCGGTCATCAATATAAATATGCTCGCCATAGGCAGCATCAATCAACTGGTCACGGCTTTTTACATGTCCGGGCCGCGTGGCCAGGGACAATAAGAGCAGAAATTCCGTGACCGTCAAATTAACTTCCTTACCGCCCCACGTGCACAGATGGCGGGCTTCATCCATGGTCAGGTCGCCCCGCTTGATAAGGCTTTCACTGTCACCGTCATTAGCGGCATCCCGGGCCGCCAGCTTGCGGCTGCGCAGTACGGTACGGATGCGTTCGATCAACAGCCGCTGGGAAAATGGTTTCTTGATGTAGTCGTCGGCGCCCATGCGCAGGCCCAGCATTTCATCGATTTCATCATCCTTGGAGGTCAGGAAAATAACCGGCAGGTTGCTCTTCCGGCGCAGTTTATCCAGCAGTTCCATACCGTCCATGCGCGGCATCTTGATGTCGAGAATGGCCAGATCCACGGGCTTTTGCTCCAAACCTTCAAGGGCTTCGGCACCGTCCTTGTAGGTCGTTACCTTGAAACCTTCTGCTTCAAGCGTCATCGACACCGACGTCAGGATATTCTTGTCGTCGTCGACGAGGGCAATGGTTTGCGGCATGCGGTTTGTCTCCGTTAGGGGTCGGTCCAGTTACAGTATGGCCTAAAAGACATCCCATTTGTGGCGAAATTATAGCCGTTTCCAGGCTGCTTGAGGAAGAAGTTGTCGGGAAAGTCTCGATAATCGATTGACGCCCCCCGCCCGCCGTTTCTATAGTCGGCGTGATGGTTCCCCGTAAGGCGACAAAGCCTGGGGATTAATAGGGAACACGGAGGGATCGACCCCAGAGGGGATCTTTAACCGTGGCTGCCCCCGCAACTGTCAGCGGTCGGCTGTGCCCCCATATGGCCACTGGGAAACCGGGAAGGCCGGGCAACAGCAAAACGCCGCCAGCCAGGAGACCTGCCGTCAACGACACCGCGCACCCGGGGACGGGGAATTCCTCCGGGTCGGTCGTACCGTAGCGGTGAAGTTGTTAAGCCAATTGAAGACCCTTAACAAAGGACCAAAGCGCATGAAAACCAAGACCGCCACCCGTACCCTGACCCAACAACAGGCCGCCGCCGAAAAAACCGCCGCCAAACTGCCGGCCGTTCTGGCCCTTATTTTCGGTGTATTCCTGGTCTTTGGGGCCGGTTTCGCCCAATCTTCGACCCTTCACAACGCCGCCCACGACGCCCGCCACGCATTCTCCTTTCCCTGTCACTAACGGGGTTTAGCAATGTTTAGTCGGATCGTGCTGACGGCACTGGCTGCCGGAGTGCTGGCCGGTGTCTGCGTTTTTGTCGCTCATATGCTGACGACAACGCCCCTAATACAACAGGCGGAAGTCTATGAATTGAGTCCGGCATCCGCTTCCCATACCCATAACAATGGCAACGCCGAAAGCAAAGACCATAGCCATCAAAACACTGCTGTCGAAGAATCGATGGCGGAATTATTTCAACGTCATGGCCTGACACTGGTGGCGGATCTGCTGATGTCGATCGGATTCGGCTTTGCCCTGATCGGCGCCATTATCCTCAGCGGGCGGGAAATCGACTGGCGGCAAGGCTTGGTCTGGGGTCTATGCGGTTTTGCCGCCTTTTACGTTTCGCCTACTTTCGGACTGCCCCCGGAAATGCCGGGCATGGTGGCTGCCGATGTTACGGAACGGCAGATCTGGTGGGTGTTGACGGCGGCGGCGGCCATAGCCGGACTGGCCCTGATCTTCTTTGTCGGGAAGGGGATATCCCTTATCCTGGCGGCCATCCTGATCGTCTTGCCGCACATCATCGGGGCGCCGGGCGTGGAACTGCAAAGCGGCGACCTGCCGGCCGAACTGGCGGCCCGGTTTGCTGTCGTGTCGCTGGTTGTTACCGGCCTGTTCTGGCTGTTGCTGGGCGGCCTGACCGGATTTTTCTACGACCGCTTTGGGCGGGCTTAAAAGAGGCCACCGTCTTATGACCGGGAATCCCACCCCCGACTATGCCGCCACCGCCCGCAACCTGATGCGGCGGGCGATCTCGGCGGCCCTGGCGACGGCCCAGGCCGATGCCCAAGGTCATCCCTACGGATCCCTTGTCACCGTTACCTGTGATACGGATGCCTCACCGATCCTACTTTTTTCGGAACTGGCCGATCATACCCGGAACCTGGCCCGTGACAGCCGGGCCAGCCTGTTGTTTGACGCCGCCGCGGGGCTGAAAAACCCGCAAACCGGCGGCCGCGTGTCGGTACAGGGCCGCATTGAAAAAACTACCGATGTACGCCATCGCCGCCGCTTCCTGGCCCGCCATCCGTCGGCGGCCGCCTATGCCGGTTTCGGTGATTTTCATTTCTACCGGATGGCTGTCGACCGCGCTCATTATGTCGGCGGTTTCGGCAAGACGGAGTGGATCGACGGCGCCGACCTGCTTTTTGACGGCAAAATTGCCGCTGCCATTGCCGAGGCGGAAACGGACGTCATCGGCCATATGAACAAAGACCATGTCGACAGCCTGGCCGCCTATGCCAATCGGCTTTTGGGCCGCCGCGGCAAACGCTGGAAAATGATCGGAGTTGACCCCGAAGGAGTCGATCTCAGCTTAAGCGGCAAACCCGCCCGGCTTGATTTCGATTCGCCGGTTGGCAACCGCCAGGCCCTGCGCGATAAGCTGGTTGAATTGGCGGGAACAGCTGAGGGCAGACCAGAAAACCTATAAATTCAAGCCGATACGGCACGCGGACGAATTTATTGCCGATTCGGGTCGCCAACTTCTTGATGGGGAGCGAAAAGTTTGCTTTTATTCTTTCATCGTTCCAACGATGGATGAATTAAAGGCGGGAGCGCGGCGTGAGTGAACTTTCACTCGTCATTTCCATAATGGCTGTACTGGCTGCCCTTGCCGGTGTCTGGCTGATCAGTGATTCCGTCAGTAAGATCAAGGCGCACACCGAATCCCTGGTCGAAACCCATATCAAGACCTTTCAGGCCAAGATCACCGAAACCAATAGCAAACTGCAATCGATGACCAACAAGGTCGGCGCCATCGAGGCCATGGCCCAGAGCCAGAAACAGGAAGTCCTCAATCAGATTTCGGAGATCGAAAAAAACCTGCAGCACATGTCCGGGGAATTGAAAGATCTCAGCCAGGCCCTGCCCCATGATCCGCGGAGGCCTGCTACCATGCGGCCCCAACGGCCCCCTCATTCAACTTGATCTTTTGATCAAGATCATCGCTCCATAGGTAAGAATTGTTTTAAAATAATGCTCTTTTCCTATGTGGGGCCTTGTATGAGCGGGCCAATTCATGCAAATCAAAAAGAAAAGAATTACCGGCTGCCACGGGATGAATGGTGGAACGGGCTGGTGTACAAAGAAAGACCGAGTGAAAGGGAGTTTCCATGACTTCGTCAGGAAGTGATAAAACCCAAAACCAGAAACTTCTGGCTTGGGTCGATGAGATCGCCGCGTTATGCCAGCCAAAGGATGTTTACTGGTGTGACGGCTCCGAAGAGGAATACGACCGGCTTTGTCAGGAAATGGTCGACGGCGGCACCTTTATCCGTCTCAACGAAGAGAAGCGGAAGAATTCATACCTCTGCCGTTCCGATCCCGCCGATGTAGCCCGCGTCGAACACCGCACCTTCATCTGCACACCGAACGAAGAGGATGCCGGACCGACCAACAATTGGGCCGACCCGGCTGAAATGACGGAAACCCTGACCGGACTTTTCAAAGGCTCCATGCGGGGCCGCACCATGTACATCTGTCCGTTCAGCATGGGGCCCCTGGGCTCGCATATCGCCCATATCGGCGTGGAAGTTACCGATTCACCTTATGTGGCTGTTAACATGAAACTGATGACCCGCATGGGTCAGAAGGTGCTTGATGTCTTGGGCGCTGACGGCGACTTCGTGCCCTGCCTGCACAGTGTCGGCTATCCCCTGGAAGAAGGCCAGCAGGACGTCCCCTGGCCCTGCGATGCCGACAACAAGTACATCGTTCATTTCCCCGAAGACAGGACGATTTGGTCCTACGGCAGCGGTTACGGCGGTAATGCCCTGTTGGGCAAGAAATGCCTGGCGCTCCGCATCGCTTCGTCGATGGCCCGGGAAGAAGGCTGGATGGCCGAACACATGCTGATCCTCGGCCTGGAATCGCCGGAGGGCGAAAAGACTTACGTGTCCGCCGCCTTCCCCAGCGCCTGCGGCAAAACCAATCTGGCCATGCTCATACCGCCGGAAGGCATCGACGGCTGGAAGGTCTGGACGGTCGGCGACGACATCGCCTGGATCAAGCCGGGCGAGGACGGCAAGCTCTATGCCATCAATCCGGAAGCCGGTTATTTCGGCGTTGCCCCGGGAACGTCCTATGAAACCAACCCCAGCGCCATGGATACGCTTCACAGCAACTGCATCTTCACCAACGTGGCTATGACCGATGACGGCGATGTCTGGTGGGAGGGCATGACCGATGAAAAACCGGCCCACCTGATCGACTGGAAAGGCAATGACTGGACGCCGGACAGCGAAACCCCCTCATCGCATCCCAATGCCCGCTTTACGGCGCCCTGCAACCAATGTCCGAGCGTCGACCCGGCCTGGGACGACCCCAAGGGCGTGCCGATCAGCGCCTTTATCTTCGGCGGCCGTCTGAGCCGCACCTTCCCGCTGGTCTTCGAATCGTTCGATTGGGAACACGGGGTTTATATGGCTGCCACCATGGGATCGGAAGCAACGGCAGCGGCCGAAAACCAAGCCGCCATCCGCCGCGATCCGATGGCCATGCTGCCGTTCTGCGGCTACAACATGGCCGATTACTGGCAGCACTGGCTGGATATCGGCGGCAAACTCGCCGACCCGCCCAGCGTTTACCGCGTCAACTGGTTCCGCAAGGACGAAAACGGCAAATTCATGTGGCCCGGGTTCGGCCAGAACATGCGGGTTCTGATGTGGATTATCGATCGCGTCCGCGGCAAGGTCGAAGCCGTAGAAAGCCCCTTCGGGCGCATGCCCCTCCATGATGATATTGATTGGCATGGCATGGATTTCGATACTGAGACCTTCTACCAGTTGATGGAAGTCGACCGGGAGGCGGGCAAGGCGGAAGCGGCAGATCAGAAGACGCTCTTCGACAGCTTCAAGGACCGTCTGCCGGAAGCCATGGAACGGCAGCGCAAGAACCTGATCGACCGTCTTGAAGGGGCCCCGGAAGTCTGGCACATGGAGCACTGACCGGCGGCCAAAAGGAATATCTACCGGGAAAGCCGGCTCTTCGGGGCCGGCTTTTTCTTATGGGGTGGTGTCAGGGGCGGGTTCATCGGAGTCCCGCCTTTCGCCTGACCGGTCGCTTTGGCGCCGCGTATACAGCGATTTTTGGCAATGCGGGCAGACGCCGATCCGGACTCCGCTTTTGCGCAGGCCGGCTCCCAGGATCAACTCCGCTTCCTCGGCGCTGATGCCCAGTTCGGCGCGGGATGCCTCCAGGGCTTCTTCCTCGTGATCTTCGATTTGTCCGTCCTCAAGGGCGTCCTGGACAAGCTCTTCATATTCTATGCGCCGCCGCCGAAGGGCCCCCGAAAAACCCGACGCCAACAGGCCGGCCGGCAGGGCCACCATGCCGACGCCCATAATACCGATGGTGGCGCCGAAGAATTTGCCCAGCACCGTTACCGGCACCACATCGCCATAGCCGACCGTGGTCATGGTAATGACCGTCCACCACATGGCCGCCGGGATCGACCCGAAGGCCTGCGGTTGTGCCTGGTGTTCGGCCAGATAGGTGAAACTGGCGGCCAGCACGATCAGCAGCATCAGCACGAACAGCGCCGCGCCGATGGATTTTACCTCGTCTTTGAGAACTTCCAGCAGCAACGACATGG
>JADHTD010000022.1 GCA_016776525.1 Rhodospirillales bacterium | reverse complement strand
TCCGGATGTCCCGCTTATTCCGTTAAGCCGTTTCAGCTGGCTCGATTGGCGTTTTCAAGCAGCGACGGATCGGAACTGAGGATAATGTCGGCCGTTTGGTTGTAATGGCCCTGCAACAGTTCGACGGCTTTGTCGGCGTTGCGTTCGATACAGGCATCGATGATGTCCTGGTGTTCCTTCTGCTCATTGCGTTTCGGGAAGCTGGCGGTAAAGGCAAGTTGCCGGTACCGGTCGGCCTGCATCATCAACTGATCGCAGAATCCCTGAAGCCACTTGGAACCGCAGGCCGAAGTCAGCGAGCGGTGGAATTCCCTGTGCAGGTGTTCCCATTCCAGGTTACGCAGATGTGGCATATCGAGGTCGGCGCCGGATTCGGACGCATGCGGTGTCCGCATCAGGCGGTGGTTGGCGAGGACCAGCTTTTCCTCCCATTCGGAATCGCCACGGCGGATCGATTCCCGGAGGGCGATTTCCTCCAACCAGCAGCGCGTTTTATTGAGTTCCAGAAGTTCCGACTTGCTGACCGTTGCGACATGGAACCCCTTTTGGTCCTCACGGCAGACCAGTCCTTCGGCGGACAAACGGTTGAGAGCTTCGCGAGCCGGGGTGTTCCCGACTTTGTAGCGTTCCCTGAGAAATTCGGCGCGCAGTTTTTCCCCCGGACGCAGTTTCCCCTGAAGAATATCATTGCGGAGATGGTCGTATACGGAAGAGGCCAAAGTGCCGCCACCGGTATCACTTCCATTCACCAGTTTCATTTTTGTATTACTGTTGCTCATTACACCCACTCATCCAGTATCGAAAAGGACCGAAAATTTCCGGTCTTTGAGCCGGTTATCGAAAATTGCCCCAGGAAGGCCTTTGCGGCCCGTCAAATGGCTGACCGCACATCAAATTATTTATTCGCCGGTTTGACAAGCCCATTTCGATCATCGAGTGCCCGGTTTCTTCTGAATCCGGGGTTTTATGCCTGTTTTTAGCGGGGGCGTGTCGTTTGCAGTTGGATTAAGTGCCGATGAACGGTTTGAAGACGATCCACAGCATGGCGATGCCGATGATGAAAAACAGGCTGGCGATGACTTTTTCCATGGTTCTCGAAGGCACCACACCTTGAAGCCTAGGGCCAATCTGGCCGCCGATGATCACCGCCGGAATAGTATACATGACCAAATTCCAGGGAACCGCGTTTACGCCGCCTTCGGCAATCAAAGTTGAGATATGGGTGAAGGATGCCGACATGACGGTGATGATGACCACCAGGATCGAGGTCGCCGCCGCCACCGGCACCGGTATCCGGTAGCGTTTGACCAGCAGCGGCATGACCACTTCGCCGATGCCGACCGACAGGATGCCGGTCAGGAAGCCGCCGGTGGCGAGCGGGATGGAGCCGCCGCGGGGCCGGTGAAAGTGGTACTGAAAAACATCCCCGTTGCGGGCCGTTGTCGAATGCGGTTGTGTTTGGTGTCTGGACCGGTAGGGGGCTTTGTCGTTGTTGCCGTTGGTGGCATCAATCTCGACTTCGTGGCCGCGGAACAGGACCACGGTAAGGATCAGCATGAGTGCGCCGTATCCCATCAACAGCAGGTTCGAATCGGTCAAATGGGACAGCAGGGCGCCGGCGATGGCGGCGGGTACGGAAAAAACCAGAAAGGAACGGGCCACCTTGAAATCGATCAGCCGCTTGCGGAAATAGCCGACGAACCCCGAAGAAAACCCGAAGGTCTCCGTCAGCAAGGCGACACCGATGGCGGCGACCGGACTGGCCAGGGGATATTCCGGTCCCAGCATCGGAAAGATGATGATGAAGATGGGCATGAAGTAAGCGGCGCCGCCGATACCGCTCAACATGGCGGTGGTGGCGACCAGTATGGAAACCGGAAACATGAACCAATACATCACGAGGTCCATCAGGACATTCTCCTCGGCCTTTCGGGTTGGGAAGTCTTTTAGAGGGTGACGGGGGCTAGTGCTAGCGGAACTTTAGGCAACTCACAATAATTTTATTCAATCCGTTCTAAAACTCCCGTAAGGGCATATGCCTGTGTGGTTTTCCGTTAATTTCCCGTTGTCGCACAAGGGGATGGCGGCCGATCCGGAAAAGTGGCCGGCCCCGGTCTGCGTTCCGTCGCAGGCTTGCCGGGCGAGACTTTTTTCCGGACTATCCAGGCCGGGATACTTCGATATAAACTTTGCGGTGTTCTCCGCTGCACTTCGGATATAGTCTCATCCGGGACGATCTCCAGTCGGATAAATACCAAGGATCAAGGCCGGGACGGAGGATTGAAAACCCCAACCGGCGGCATGAAATCGGGAGAAATAATCATGGCCAAGAAAATAGACAAGGTGATCATATCCTGTGCAATCACGGGCTCCATCCACACACCGTCGATGTCGGACCACTTGCCGTGTACGGTCGACGAGATCGCCGAACAGGCGATCGGTGCGGCGGAGGCCGGGGCTTCGATCCTGCACCTGCATGCCCGCGATCCCAAGGATTACCGCCCGACCGGCGAGCCCGACGTCTACAACCAGTTCCTGCCGCGCATCAAACAGTCGTGCGAAGCGGTGGTCAACGTCACCACCGGCGGCGGCCTCGGCATGACTGTCGATGAACGCCTGCGGGCGGCCAAGCAGTTCCAGCCGGAAATGTGTTCGCTGAATATGGGGTCCATGAACTTCGGCATCTTCCCGATGGCCAAGAAGGATCGCGAATGGAAGTACGATTGGGAGAAAGCCTACCTGGAAGGCACCGACGATTTCATTTTCCGCAACACCTTCCGCGATATCGAATACATCCTCAAAACCATGGGTGAATTCGGCACCAGATTCGAATTCGAATGCTACGATACCGGCCACCTCTATAACCTGGCCCATTTCCTCGACCGGGGCCTGGTCAAGCCGCCGCTGTTCGTGCAGTCCATCTTCGGTATCCTGGGGGGCATCGGTACCGAGCCCGACAACCTGGTCTTTATGAAGCGCACCGCCGACCGCCTGTTTGGCGATGACTACGTGCTCTCCGTACTGGGGGCGGGCCGCTCGCAGATGCCGTTGACCACATTGGGCGCCAACCTCGGCGCCAATGTTCGGGTCGGCCTGGAAGACAACCTTTATCTGGGCAAGGGCAAACTGGCCAAGAGCAATGCCGATCTGGTCAACCAGATCAAACGCATCCTCGGCGAGATGTCGCTGGAGGTCGCCACCCCGGCCGAAGCCCGCCAGGTTCTCGATCTCAAGGGCGGCGATAATGTCGCTTTTTAACCCGTTCGTTTGATCGTCCCTGCGGATGCCATGAAAATGCCGTTGCCAGTGCTGGGCTTGAGGACCATCGGTAAAGCCTGCGCCGCGGCTGTAATCCTGCTGGCGGTGCTGACCCCTCCGGCGGCGGCCGACATTCTGGTCTTCGCCGCCGCCAGCACTGCTTCGGCCTTTGACGAGGTCATTCGTCTCTACCGGGCCAAAGGGCAGGAAAGGGTAACGGCGTCCTTTGCCGCCAGTTCGACTTTGGCCAAACAGGTCGCCAACGGCGCCCCGGCCCATCTTTTCGTCTCCGCCAACACGGACTGGATGGATTATCTGTCCAAGCGCAAGGCCATTGACCGGCAAAGCCGCCGCCGCCTGCTGGGCAACCGGCTGGTGCTTGTCGCCCCGGCGGCAAGCCGGCTGACGCTTGCCGTTACCCCCGGTTTTTCCCTGGCCGGGGCCCTAGGGGACGGCCGTCTGGCCTTGGGCGACCCGGACCATGTGCCGGCTGGGATCTATGCCAGGAAAGCCTTGCAGTCCCTGGGCGTCTGGAAAACCGTCAAAGACAAACTGGCCCGCGCCGCCAATGTCCGGGCCGCCCTGGTCCTGGTCGAGCGGGGCGAGGCGCCGCTGGGCATCGTTTACGGGACCGACGCGGCAGTGACAAAGAAAGTCCGCATCGTTGGGGAATTTCCCGCCACCAGTCATCCGCCGATCCGCTATGAAGCGGCTCTGGTCAGCGGCCGTGACGGGCCGGAGGCGCGGCGTTTCTTCGACTACCTGACAACACCTGAAGCCGCAAAGGTCTTTGCTCGACACGGTTTTCGGGTTATGTCCGGGAAAGCCCCGTAATAACGGATTGGATAGCGCGCCATGTGGAGCCTGTCTCCGCTTGAAATCGAAGCCTTTATGCTCAGCCTCAAGGTCGCCTTCTGGGCGGTCCTGGTCAGCCTGCCGTTCGGCATCCTGGCGGCCTGGCTGCTGGCCCGGCGGTCCTTTCCCGGCAAGAGCCTGTTCAACGGCCTGGTGCACCTGCCGCTGATCATTCCGCCGGTGGCCGTCGGCTACCTGCTGTTGGTTCTGCTGGGCCGCAACGGGGCGTTGGGCGGCTGGCTGTTCGATGTCTTCGGCATCACCATCGCTTTTTCCTGGAAAGGGGCAGCGGTGGCCGCCGCGGTCATGGCCTTTCCGCTGATGGTCCGCGCCATCCGCCTGTCTCTGGAAATGGTCGATCCGCACCTGGAGCAGGCGGCCCGAACGCTGGGGGCCTCGCCGTTGCGGGTCTTCCTGACGGTCACCCTGCCGTTGACCGTGCCCGGCATCCTGACCGGCGTCATCCTGGCTTTTGCCCGAAGTCTCGGCGAGTTCGGCGCCACCATCACTTTCGTTTCCAACATTCCCGGCGAGACACGGACCCTGCCGCTGGCGCTCTATACGCTGACCCAGACGCCGGACGGTGAACTGGGCGCGGCGCGTCTGTTGATCCTCTCCGTGGTGCTGGCACTGGCCGCCCTGATGCTGTCGGAAATGCTGGCCCGGCGGATCGCCCGGCAGTTGGGCGGAGGCTAGGGCGCGATGACTCAAGCTCCCGTCATTGACGTCAACGTCCGCCGCCGCTTCGGCGGTTTCCAACTGGACACCCAATTCCAGGCCTTTGGGGGACTGACGGCGTTGTTCGGACGCTCGGGGGCGGGCAAGACCTCGCTGGTCAACCTGCTGGCCGGGCTGGAACGGCCCGAGGCCGGGCGTATTTCCGTCAACGGCCATGTTTTGTTTGATTCCGAGGCCGGCATCGACGTGCCGCCGGAAGGCCGCCGCCTGGGTTACGTGTTCCAGGAAGCGCGCCTCTTTCCGCACCTCAGCGTGGAAAGCAACCTGACCTACGGCATGAAATTGCTGGCCGCTTCTGAGCGCCACCAGGACGCCGGTCAGGTCATTGACCTGCTGGACTTGGCACCCTTGCTGGCCCGCCGTCCGCGGACCCTGTCGGGCGGCGAAAAACAGCGCGTCGCCCTGGGCCGGGCCTTGCTGGCCAGTCCAAGACTGTTGTTGATGGATGAGCCGCTGGCCTCGCTTGACTCGGCCCGCAAGAACGAAATCCTGCCCTTCATCGAACGCCTGCGCGACGATATCAAGCTGCCCATCGTTTACGTCAGCCATGCCCTGGAGGAAGTTATCCGCCTGGCCGATACCATGGTTATCCTGTCGGACGGCCAAGTGGTGGCCAGCGGCGGCGTCGAGGACTTGATGAGCCGCCTTGACCTGCGTCCCCTGACCGGGCGTTACGAGGCGGGCGCCGTGCTGTCGGTGACGGTGACGGGGCGCGATGCCGATTTCGGCCTGTCGCAACTGTCGTTCGGCGGCAACCGCTTCCTGGTGCCGGCCCTGGACCTTGCCGAGGGCGCCACGCTGCGGCTGCGGGTCCGGGCCCGGGACGTTTCGTTGAGCCTGGAGGCACCCCAGGGGTCCAGCATCCTTAATGTCTTTGAGGGGACCATTACCGAGATCGAAGCGGGCGAGGGGGCGCAGGCCGATGTGCTGATCGATATCGGGGTGCCGTTGATGGCGCGCATCACCCGCAAATCGATCCACGACCTGGGCCTGAAGCCGGGCATGGCCGTGCATGCTCTGGTCAAGGCGGTGGCCATCGACCGCTACAGCCTGGGCCACGGCGGCGGCCGCATTCACCGAACGGGCGATTGATTTTTTACTGGAACTCGTCCCTAGTCTGTTTACGAGAACTTGACCCCCCACCCAACATCACCTGGTTTATTTGGAACGAAGCGACGAGCTACAAACAGGGGCACAGCCTGTCTTTTGCATTTATGCAATCAATACATAGGACGCTTCAGGACAATGCCAAATTTTGAGCGGGCTTGAAAACAGCCCTACCATTCCCTACATTCCATTTTAAGAAACAACCAAAACAAGAAATGTCAACATGCATATTCGGGGGATTGATCATGCCGGGCCCATGGGTTCGCCGCCTGTTAGCTATTATCTGTATCGCCGTGATTTTGCCGACCGGAGCATCGGCGGGACCATTTGAAGAAGCTGCCTACTTCCTGAAAATCGAGCCTTTCCGGGTGCCCATTAAAATGTCCAACGGCTTGACCAGGAACGGCTATATCACCATCGTCATGGCGGCTCAGAACAAGAAGCGCGCCAAGCGGGCCTGTGCCTACCTGCCGCGCATCCGGGAATCCATGATCCAGGTGTTCCTCGACCGTCCCATTCCGGTCCGCAATAAGCATATGGATTTCAGCGATATTCAACAGCCACTGTTACAGGCCGTGCAGAAGGCGGTGGGCGGTAAAACCGTGGCCGGCATGCTGCTGTTGGAAGGCGTCGCCGACTTGAGCAAGGGCGAGACCGCCCGGAAAATCCCCCACAAACCGAAATCCTGCAACCATCGGCTTTAGGAGGAGGGGGAACAGGTCTAATATCAGGTGCAAAGCAGACCTTCGTCGGCAACGTTACCCGGCGATTGGAAGGTCGATCCAGAACGTGCTTCCCTGACCTTCCGTGCTTTCAAAACCGATTTTCCCCGACATTCGTTCGATGAGCTGTTTGGTGATGGTCAGGCCAATGCCGGTTCCCATAATCTTTGTGCCGTCAATGCCAAGACGATTGAAAGGCTCAAACAGCATCGGTTGTTTTGACAATGGAATGCCCTTGCCGGTGTCGCCGATACTGATCCTGGTCATACTATCGGCTTCGTTTTTGCAGCCGAGGAGGACCTTGCCGCCTTCGGCATTGTATTTAATGGCATTGGAAAACAGGTTAAGCAAAACCTGCTTTAGCCGCGTCTTATCCGCCAAAACTTTTACATGTTCGTGGCCGTTACATTGATCGACAAACTCAATCTTCCGTTCATCCATTAAATTTTCGATCATCGGCAGTAGTTCTCCGATGATTTCACCGGGCATGACTTCTTCAATGTGCAATTCCACCGACCCGCTTTCCAGTTTGGCAAGATCAAGGATTTCATTGATGAGTTCGAGAAGATGTTCCCCGGCATTGAGGATTGAGCCGACATACTCTTGCTGTTTATCACTGAGCGGTTCCTGCGGGTTGAGCCCCAACATTTGGCCAAATCCAAGAATAGCGTTTAGCGGCGTGCGCAGTTCATGGCTCATGTTGGCCAAAAAATCGGATTTTGCGAGGCTGGCGACTTCCGCCCCTTCCTTGGCAAGGCGCAGTTCAACCTCCGTTCGTTTCCGCTCGGTAATGTCGCCCATTGATCCTGCCATCCGGAAAGCCCGGCCCTTGGCGTCGCGAAGCGCCTGACCCCGGTCATGCACCCAGAACTCACGGCCCTTATCAAGGACCAGCCGGAATTCGCATGAAAAGAACGCCGTTTCCCCTTTCAGGTGAGAGATCACACTACTCATAAAGTATTCCCGGTCTTCGGGATGGACGTAATCCATCCAATCAAAAGTGCTGATTGACGGACAGTTCTCGACCCCGATTAAGTCTTGATACCGTGGCGACATATGAAGGATGTCGTTTTCGATATCCCAGTCCCAGATGGCTTCGTTGGCGCCTTCCAAGGCCAGGTCATAGCGTTCCTGGGCTAAATTCAGGTTCTTTTCGGCAAGCTTGCGCTCGGTGATGTCCTGAACAAAGGCGACAAAGTAATCGATGTTTCCATCTTCACTGCGAACGCATTTGGCGGAAATAGTGGCGTAAATGACTTCCCCGTCCTTACGGATGAAGCGCTTGTCCATGGCATAGCCGTCAATCTCGCCGGCCAGGACGCGGTCGAACTGGGCGACGTCCTTCACCACGTCGTCGGGGTGGGTTATTTCTTTCCAGGTGAGTTTGGTGAGTTCTTCCCGGGGGTAGCCGAAAATTTCACAGAGGCGGTCGTTGACTTCAATCCAGCCCTTCTCAAGGGAGGTCACGGCCATGCCGATCAGGCCCAATTCGAAATAGCGGCGGAACCGGTTTTCAGCCTTGAAGCGTTGTTCCTCCAGTTCCTTATATTTTTTCAGATTCGTAAGAACGTTGGCAAAATGGGTTGGTTGCCCTTGTTCATTGGTCATCAGGACGATGCTTTGAAGTGTTGGTTTGATGGAGCCGTCCTTTGCCATCAAAGGCAACTCGCCGCTCCATCGGCCCTCGGACATCACTTTCGGCAGCACTTCCGAGCGCAGGAACGCCATGTCATCCGGTGTGTAGAATGCTTCGAAAGACAGGCCGAGCACGTCGTCAAGGGTGTCCAAACCCAGTAATTTCAGAAGGCTTGGATTCATGTAAACGATCGAGCTGTCCATGTCGGCGTAACCCAACCCTTGCCCCGAGGCTTCGGCAAGGCGTTTGAACATCTCAAGCTCTTTAAGTTTACCCATATCAATATTCTATCGTTATGAGCCTGAATTTAACACTATTCCAAAGGATTATGCGTGTTTCCGGTTAGAAATGGACTCTGGGGTGTAAGCGGACACCGACAAAACAATCTGGGCACTTCACAGTGTCGAAAATAGGGATGCTGCTGGAATTAATGAGTTCAATGGGGCTTCGCTCCCCTGAATAAATCCGTACTCAGATACCGGTTTCAGGCCTAAATCACTCAAAAACCGTGTAAATCCTAATTTCCGGGTTCTTGACTTAAGTTAAGGAACGGATTTGGGAACTATGGATTATCGGTAGACCGGCACGCCCGATTCGATTCGGCGCGGCGGCAAAGAGTATGAACATTTTAACAAGGAGGCTGGCTATGGCAGATCCTGGAACAGGGGCTCCGCCGCCGGAAACAGGCGGTGATACGGGGGAGCCAATCCCTTTCATGCAGCAGTTATTGGATAATCCGCTGTTATTGCTTTTCATCGGCGTCGTTTCACCGACGGTGCTCTACATCCTTTGGGGGCTGATGGAAATCGTCGCCATCCCAATGGCTCAATAGGACGGAAAGGGATCACACGAAATGGCTATATTTCCTCCTAAGGAACGCATCTGGTGGAATACCCCCGTTGAAAAAACGGAAGTGATGTGGGTCACCATCGCCCTGATTTGGGCCTTGGTGATGTTTTTTATGATGCCCTATTGGCACCTGACGGGCGACCAGAACCTGTCCAACGAGGCCTATAAAATTTCGGCCGACGCCTACGCCGAGAAAACCGAAAAAATGGCGGCCCTGTACAAGGTTCGTGAAGAAGGCGACACCGGCATCCCGGTGGTGGCACCACCGGCCGGCAGCGATGTCTACATGTTGGGCCGTCTGTGGGAGTGGTGGCCGGTCCTCGAATTGGAAGCGGGCAAGACCTACCGTTTGCATCTGTCTTCACTGGATTGGCAGCACGGTTTCTCGCTGCTGCCCGAAAACATCAACATTCAGGTTCATCCGGATTACGAGATGGTTGTCACCGTTACGCCGAAAAATCCCGGTGAATATGGGATTGTCTGTAACGAATTTTGTGGAGCTGGCCACCATACCATGGTTGGCAAGATCTACGTGAAATAGGGGATAGATTATGAGTAACGATTTCAGAACCTGTCCCGACACGGGATTTAAGATTCATCTGCCCGCCGATAAACTGATTAAATGGAACGCGGTGACCGCTATCGTTTTCCTGTTGATCGGTGGCATTTTCGGTCTGTTGGTGGCGCTGACCCGCTGGCCGGCAGTGCATATCCTGCCGCCGGACCTGTTCTATTTGGCGCTGACGGCGCACGGCCTTGATGTTCTGCTGGTGTGGGTCATCTTCTTTGAGATTGCCCTGCTGTACTTCACTTCGGCGGTCTTGCTCAACGCTCGCTTGGTCGGCCCCAAGTTGGGCTGGCTGGCCTATGTGTTGATGCTGGGCGGGGCCTTGATGACCAACGTTGCCGTTCTCCGTGGCGATTCGAGTGTCATGTTCACCTCTTATGTGCCGATGCAGGCGGCGCCCGATTTCTACCTGGGCATCATTCTGTTTGCAGTCGGCGCTCTGATCGGTTGCGGCCTCTTCTTTGCCACCATAATCGTGGCCAAGAAGGAGCGGACCTACGAAGGTTCGATCCCGCTGGTCACCTTCGGGGCCTTGACGGCGGCTATTATCGCCGTCTTCACGATCCTTGCGGGTGCCGCCATCCTGGTGCCGACCTTGTTCTGGTCGATGGGCCTGATCGCCCATATCGACACCTTAATGTACAAGGTCGTGTGGTGGGCCATGGGTCATTCATCGCAGCAGATCAACGTGGCCGCCCACATTGCCGTATGGTACGCGATCGCGGCTATTCTGTTCGGCGCCAAACCGCTGTCGGAAAAAGTAAGCCGTTTCGCCTTCCTCCTCTACATTCTGTTCCTGCAACTGGCCAGCGCCCACCACCTGCTGGTCGAACCGGGACTGAGCTCGGAATACAAGATCTTCAACACCAGTTACGCCCTCTATCTGGCGGTGCTGGCCAGCATGATCCACGGTCTGACCGTGCCGGGCGCCGTTGAGGCGGCACAACGCAAGAAAGGCTTCAACAAGGGCCTGTTCGAGTGGCTGCGCAAGGCGCCGTGGGGTAATCCGGTATTCTCCGGTTTCGCCATGTCGGTGGTCTTCTTCGGCTTCCTGGGCGGTATTTCGGGCGTCATGATGGGCACAGAACAGCTCAACATCATCATCCACAATACCATCTATGTGCCGGGACACTTCCATGCCACGGTGGTGACCGGAACGACCCTGGCCTTCATGGCCTTGAGCTACTGGTTGGTACCGACCTTGTGGCAGAAGGAACTGTTCCTGCCCGGTATTGCCAAGTGGCAGCCGTACCTGTTCGGTATCGGCATGGCCTTGGTGTCTACCTTCATGATGGGCGCCGGTACGCTTGGTGTTCCACGCCGGCATTGGGATATCTCCTTTGCCGACGCCGCCATGGGCTTCGACTTCCCGGCGGCGGCCTACCTGATGATGGGGCTCAACGGTATTTCTGCGATCGTTGCGGCGCTGGGTGCCATGATCTTTATCATCAACATGGTCGGCACCCTGTTGCTGGGCAAAGACAAAGTACCCGCCGCGGCGGCTCCGGAAGAACCGGTGGCGCCTGCTGCTCCGCCGGCTTCGGCTGCCACCAGTTACGGCAGCGCCGGCACCATGGAAGTTCCGGGCACCTTCGTTCTGGCTCTGATCTTCCTGGTCTCGTTCATACTCTACTACTTCGTAAACTGGAAGTATCTCGCAAGCGTTTGGGGTTTGAGTTAAAATCCCAGGGGCGGGCGGCTTCGGCCGTCCGCCCCAACTCTTTTTCTAAGCAAATACGTCGTCGCAAATGCTATAATTTGCTCGGGATTTGCTCTTTTTTTGACCAGGCGAGGTTTATGCCTCTTATTTGCAATAAAAACCTAGGTTTATTTTATTCCATGCTGGCGACGATCGGCTTTGCTGGCCTGCTGTCTGTGCTGTCCCCCGCTACAGCCGCCGCCTATGTCGAAGATGACGTGCAGAAACAAGCCCTGGCGTTTTCTCAGGCAGCTCTGGGGCGCGCGGTTGGTGATTACAGCTTCACCGACATGGCGGGCAAGGCCGTGCGACTTAGCGATTTCCATGGGAAGCCCTTGGTCATCAATTTCGTCTATACCAGCTGCATCCAGTCCTGTCCGATCATCACCCATACGCTTTCCGATGCCACCGAAGTCGCCCGAGATGCCTTGGGCGAAGACAGTTTTCAAGTTATCAGTGTTGGTTTCGACGTCGGCAATGACACACCTGAACGGATGCTCTCGTTTGCCCGCCAGCTTGGCGTTAGCCGCGAGAAGAGCTGGAATTTCCTCAGCGGCGGACCGCAACAAGTGGCCGGTCTGACCGATGCCTTGGGATTTCAGTTTTTCCGCTCGCCTAAAGGCTTCGACCACCTGGACCAGGTTACGGTGCTGGATGCCAACGGCGTTGTCTACCGTCAGGTTTATGGCGAGTCTTTTGAAACACCGCATCTGGTCGATCCCCTGAAGGAACTGGTGTTCGGCACGGCAGCGCCGTTCTCCAGCTTCGAAGACCTGATCAAGAAGGTGCGCCTGTTCTGCACCATTTATGATCCGAAGGCGGACCGCTACCGTTTTGATTATTCCATCTTCATCAAATTTTTTGTCGGCTCGACCATCGTTCTCTGGATGCTTTATTTCGTGGTCCGAAATTGGTGGCGGATCTGGAGAAATTCGCGCCGGAAGCAGCCCGAAACCTTCATCGATCCGGCGGCGCCTTGACTCGCGTCAAGGTAATGTCCCGGCCTCTAGTTCATAACGGTTCTTATGTACGGAAGTCCTAATGTCCGGCGGTTTTCCTTGTCCGTGACGGCCCCGGGACCCGTTGTTATAGTCAGCCCGTTCCAAACCCCTAAAAGCCGGGGAGTCCTCTGCCGTTGAGTAATTTCAGACGCCCGCTGCAAGATGCGTTCTTGCTGTTGGAGGCCATTTTCGACAAGCCCTTCGGCCCGGAATGGAACCCCTTCCGGCAGATGGGCACGTTGGCCTTTTTCTTTTTCTGGGTGGCCGCCGTCAGCGGCATCTATATTTATATCTTGTTCGATACATCGGTGGCCGAGGCCTACCAGTCGATCGAATACATGACCTATGAACAATGGTATCTGGGCGGTATCATGCGCAGTCTGCATCGTTATGCTTCCGACGCCATGGTCGTCACGGCGGCACTGCACATGAGTCGCGAGTTCATCTTCGACCGCTACCGGGATGTGCGCTGGTTTACCTGGTTTACCGGCGTGCCGATCCTCTGGTTCCTCTACACCTCGGGGATCAGCGGCTACTGGCTGGTCTGGGACCAGCTGGCCCAGTATGTGGCCATCGGTTCCATGGAATGGTTGGACTGGCTGGGTATCTTCGGCGAACCGGTGGCCAATAACTTCCTCACCCGCGGCAGCCTCACCGACCGTTTCTTTACGCTGCTCATTTTCATGCATATTTTTGCCCCGCTTATCCTGTTGTTCATCATGTGGATCCATGTCATGCGGGTGGCCCAGCCGAAAATCAATCCGCCGCGGGGGTTGGCCCTGGGCTCATTGCTGATGCTGGTAGTGTTGGCCCTCGTTAAACCGGCGGTCAGTCATGCCCCGGCCGATCTAGGAACGACGCCGACCGACCTCAACCTGGATTGGTATTACATGCTGTTTTATCCGGTCTTCGACAAGTTGGGGCCGGGGGCGCTGTGGGGGCTGGCCATCGGTATCTCTTTCCTCATCGCCTCGCTGCCGTGGTTGCCGCCGTTGCGCCGTCCGAAGGCGGCCATGGTGACTCTGGACCAGTGCAACGGCTGTACGCGGTGTTTCAACGACTGCCCGTTCGGGGCGGTGACCATGCAGCCGCGCACCGACGGGCGGCCTTATGAACAGGAAGCCATCGTCAATCCGAAACTGTGCACCAGTTGCGGCATTTGCGTCGGGGCCTGTCCGACATCGACGCCGTTCCGCCATTCGGACATGCTGGTCACCGGTATCGACCTGCCCGATTTCCCCCTGGCCAAGGTGCGGGCCAAGTTCAACAAAGCCATTGAAAGCGCCCGGCAGGCGGAAGGCCCCAGCATCCTGATTGTCGGCTGCGACCACGGTGTCGATACCAGGTCCCATGAAAGCGCCGGTGTCGCTTCCGCCAAGCTGCCGTGCATCGGCATGCTGCCGCCGTCGTTTATTGATTATGCGCTGGGCAGGGACGGCGCCGACGGCATGATCGTTACCGGCTGCCGGGATTGCGATTGTTTCAGCCGTCTCGGCATCCGCTGGACGGAAGACCGCCTTGCCGGGGCCCGCGACCCCTATCTGCGCAAGCGGGTGCCCCGCGAACGCCTCAAGGTCCAGTGGGCTGGACGCACCGACGGCGTCACCCTGGACCAGGCCATAGAGGCCTTCCGGGGCGAGTTGACGGCGCTGGACGAGGCCGAGGCTGCCGCCAAAGAAACCGGTGGCACCAGCCTTGCCGGTGAAACCACCCCGGCGGCGGGAGGTGCCGAATGATTGGCGGATTCCTAGCTTCCTCGATCAACGGCGTGCCGGTGTTTTATATCGTGCCGATTGTGATCTTTCTGCCGATTGTGTTGTTCCTGCTGTTCAAAGTGGTGGGGCTCGGCAATATCCTGTTCCCGCCCCGGGAAGTGGTTGCCGAACGCAAGCGCGCCGAGAAGGCGAAAAATGAATACGAGGAGAAACGCCGCCAGAAGGGCCTCTCCCAGGTGCGCCCGGACAAATCTCCGAAAAGCCCCCTGCTATGGGCCTTACAGGCGCCGCCCTATATCGCTTTCGCCATCGTTCTCGGTATTTTTTCAAGCTGGCCGGGCTATACTTACCATGCCGCCGACCATGCCCTGATCAAGCTTAGCCTCAGCCATCCGGGCAAGCGCAAGGTGGAATGCCGCAAGCGGACCCGCGAGGAACTGGCCAAACTGCCGCCCAACATGCGCACCCCCATGCAATGTTCGCGGGAACGTTGGCCGGTACTGGTTGAGTTGAAAGTGGACGGTGAGACCGTCTTCCGCCAGTACCGCAATCCGGCCGGGCTGTCGAAAGACGGGGCCTCCAGTTTTTATGAAAAATTCGCCGTTCCTGCCGGCACGCATAAGCTCAACATCGGCATCAATGACACCGGCGGGACGGAGACTACCGATTTTGTGTTGGAGCGCAGCGTCGACCTGAAGCCTGCCCAGGCCCTGGTCGTCGGTTTCCACGAATCCGACCACCGTATTTTTCTAAAATAGAAACCTGGTAATTCTTGAACTGGGGGAGGGGTCTTTACGTATCCCCTCGCATGGAATGAAACTTGCGGTCGTGGGTCTTGAAGTGGATGGAGAACCAATCGTCCAGTTTCAGCGGCAGCCCCACCCGGAAGGTTTGATCCGGGTCGTCGGCGGCCTGTTCCATGATGTCGCGGATAACTTCCAGCAGGTTGTCGTGGTCTTCCTTGTGTTGGAAATAACCCGGATAGGCCATGTCCTGCATAATTTTTTCTTCCAGCGCGAAATGGCCTTCGATCAGGGCATGGATAACGCCCAAGCTTTCGTCGATGGTTTCCTGCGGACAATTGTCGGTGATTTTATCATAGAGCAGATTAATCGAATTAATCATTGTCTGGTGTTCGAAATCAATAGAGGAAAAACCGGTTCTGTATTCGTCTTTCCAGGCAATCAGCGTCATGGCGAACTTTCAGATGAAATTATCCCAATCTATATGAAAGGTTTCGCATAATCCGGTCCGCCGTAACTTGACGCGTGTCAAATAGGCTGCCGCCAGTGCACATTAAACGTGTAGCCCTGCCGTCAGGCGCCAACGGCAACGCGGTCGCCGTTCTGGGTGAACAGCAGGGCCCGGGTTCTTCGCCGCTTGGCGATGACGGCCTTGACCTCATGCGGGGCGAGGCTGGCGAAGGCCGTCGACAGGGCGTCGGCCTCGATGGCGGTCGGGGCAATGACCGAAACGCTGTCATACAAATTACTGCTGAGCCCGGTTCGCGGGTCAAACAGGTGGTGGTGGCCGTTGCCGCCGAAACGGAAGCCGGACTCGGCTGAGGTGGCGACGGCCTCATTCAGCAGGGGTATGGTCTCCACCGGGGCGGCGGAACCGGGCCGCCGGATACCGACCCGCCAGGGCCGGTCAGAAGTATCCCGGCCGCCCAGCCCCCTGATTTCGCCCAGGTTGATCAGCACGTTGTTCATCCCGTTGCTCCGCAGCAGGTCCGCCACCCGGTCGGTGATGTAGCCCTGAGCGATGCCGTTCAGCGACAGCTGCATGCCGTCCCTTAGAAGATTTACCGCCGTGCCTGTGATGCCGATGGACCGGTAATCGACCCGGGCCAGGACGGCCTTGACGGTTTCCGGGTCCGGTCCCCGGGGGTCGCTGCCGGGCTTGGCGAAATGGCGGGTATAGAGCTTCCACAGGATGCCGGCGGAAATATCGAAGGCACCGCCGGTGAGCTGGCCGTAACGGCGGCTGGCGCTGAGTAACCGCAGCATGTCGTGACTGGGCAGGGCAAGGCTGCCGTCCCGGTTGAGGCGGCTGAGCGCCGAGTCCGCCCGGTATAGGCTGAATTCATTTTCCAGGCGTTCGATCTCGTCAACGGAGGCTTCAACCAGCCGCCGGGCCGTTTGCCGGTCACCGTGATAAAGGATGATTTCAGCCTCGCCGCCGAGCGCCCGGCCGGTCCAGCGGTAGGATTGCACCTGCGTTTGAGTGGCCCAGGCCTTGAGCGGCCGGCCTAAAGGCAGGGCCAGACCGGCGGCTGCGGCGGTGATGGCGAGAACCCGGCGGCGGCCCAGGGACGGTGGGGCAGGGGTGCGGGTCATGGGGTTTGCTCCTCGGTTGCCGGCGACGTCCCTTTTTGCCCGAGCACATGGCGGTGTTCGCGGCGTTTGCGCCGCTTGATCAGCGGCGGGCAGATGCTGTCGTCGTAATAGATG
>JADHTD010000021.1 GCA_016776525.1 Rhodospirillales bacterium | reverse complement strand
CCTTGAACAACTGCCCGACTTCGAGGTTCATGGTCAGGATCGGCGCGAACACCATCACCGTGGTCAGCGCCGAGACCAGCACCGCACCCCAGACCTGTTGCGCTCCCAAGAAAGACGCCTTGGGGGCGTCGTTGCCTTCCTGGCGCAGCCGGTAGATGTTTTCCAGCACGACAATGGCGGCATCGACCACCATGCCGACGGCGAAAGCAATCCCGGCCAGGGAAATGACGTTGATCGACCGTCCCATGAAGGCCATGGCCACGAAGGAACCGACCACGGAAACCGGTATGGCCAGCGATACGATCAGGGTGGCGGCGCTGGAACGCAGGAACAGCAGCAGGACCAAGGCGGCCAGTGTACCACCGACATAGATATTCTGTTTGACCAGATCGATGGCGGAATTGATGTAGGTGGTCTCGTCGTAGACCTGGGTCAATTTCAGCTTGGCGGGCGGCAGGATGGTTTCATTCAGTTCAGCGACCGCCGCGTGAATGCCTTTCATCGTATCGATGACGTTGGCTCCGGTTTCGCGGGGCGTGTTGAGGACCACCGCCGGTTCGCCGAGGCGGCGGATGGTCGCCGTCGGTTTTTTGTAGCCAAAGGTCACATCGGCGATATCGCCGACCGTGACCCGCGCGATACCGCCGGTTTGAGGGTCTTCCAGGCTCCGCAAGACAACCGCTTTCACGTGGTCGATGGTTTTCAATTCACCTTCGGTGCGCACCACATAGCGGCGTTTGCCTTCCTCGACGTCGCCGGCAGAGACCGAGGCGTTGGCGGCGCGCAGGGCCTGCACTACAGTTGGCACAGTAAGGCCGTACTGGGCCATGCGGTCGGGATCGACGATGATCTCCATCTCCCGTTTACTGCCGCCAAACATATTGACTAGAGCCACCCCATTGACCCGTTCCAGGCGGTCCTGGATGGTGTCTTCGATGAAATCACCGTTCTCATGCACCGGCTTGGTGTTGCCTTCTGTCCGCGTCACCACGTACCAGGCAATGGGCCGATCTTCGCTGCCGGCCGTGTCCAGGGTCGGTTCATCGACCTCGCTCGGGTAGCCGCTGACCCGGTCGAGGCGGTTGGCGACCAGCAGCAGGGCCCTGTCCATGTCCTGATCGACGGAAAATTCCAGGGTAATCTCGGCCCGTCCGTCCCGGGACCGGCTGCTCATCTCGTCGAGTCCTTCCAGGCCGCGCAGCACTTCTTCCTGGCGGTTGACGATTTCACGCTCGATTTCAGCTGGTGCCGCTCCTGTCCAGTTGGTGCGGATGGTAATCACCGGTTTGCGGATGTCCGGGGTCAGCTGGATGGGAATGGTATTGAGAGAGATCAGCCCGAACATGATGATCATCAGCACCGCCGCCATAACGGCGATCGGTCGGTCGATGGCGATCCGAATCAAGTTCATTGGGTTGTTTTCCGTCTTCCGTCTGGCGTCATCAGAACAGGCGTCATCGGGTCAGGATGCTTTCTTTTTCCAGTCGCCGGGTTTCTTACCGCCACCGGGACGGCCGGAGCCTTTCGGACGCACTTTCTGGTTCGGCCGAAGCCGTTCGTTGCCGCGGATGACGACCACATCACCTGGGGCCAGGCCGCGTTTGACCTCGAAACGGCCACCGACCGCTTCGCCCAATTGCACAGGGCGCATCTTGGCTATTCCGTCGACGACCATGAAGACCAGGGTCTTGCCCTTGCGGTTGAGGACGGCATCCTTGTGGACGGAGACCACATCGCGGGCGTCACCGGCAGGCAGCAGCAGGGTGACGCTTTGGTTGGCGGCCAGATTCCGGTGGCCATTGCCGAAAACCGGGGTGAAACGGACCGTGCGGGTCCGCGTCAGGGGGTTTTCCTCGGGCACCACGGCCCGAACCGCCGCCTTCAGCGGCTTGCCGCCGTCCAATTTGAAGGTCAGCGCCGTGCCCGGTTTAAGGCCTGGAATACGTTCCGCCGGGACGTCGGCTTCAATTTCCAGGTCTAGGTCGTTGATCAGGGTGACAACCGGGCTGCCGGTGGTCAGATAGGATCCGACCTCGGTGTGGCGCTTGGAAACGACGCCGCCGAAGGGAGCCCGGATGTCGGCGTTGTACAAATCGATCTCGGCAAGTTTCAGGTTGGCCCGGGCGGTCTGCAGGGCGGCCTGGGCTTCGCCGACGGCGCTACGGGCCTTGTAGACTTCCTGTTGTTTGTCGTCATAACGGGCCTGCGAAAAAGCAGCCGATTTGCGCAGACCTTTCAGGCGTTTCAGTTCCTGATTGCGTTGATCGACCTGTACTTGCGCGGTCTTGAGGGCGGATTCCTCTTCCTTGACTTCGGCGGCCCGCAGTTGCCGTTTCCATTGCAGGCTATCTTTGATCAAACTGGCGATGATAGCGCCCTTTTCGACCCGGTCGCCGACATTGGCTTTTATTTCGGCCACCGGGCTGGAAATACGCGCCGCCACGACACCGGCCTGTGCGGCCAATAGGCGGCCGATCACCGGCACCGTTTGCTGTAGGGGTTGGCGGACAACTTTGTCGATACCGACCGGGGTGGCGTCTTGTTTCTTCATCTGGGCCGTGGCCGGGGTCCAGACGGCCAGCAGGGTGAGGGCCAGTAAGCCGCTCAGGGCTGCCGCTTTTTGCCGTTTTAGAAACGATATTGTTGTCTGCATGGTGTCCGCCTTCATCGAATCGTATTTGTTGTTTTTGTGCCTGAGTCCCACTTTCCACGGGAACTATGGACCGAAAACCCGTCCGGCGTCCGTGGAAGGCGGATTTTGCCCCCCGCAATTCGGCATTGGCAAGGGGAATGTCTATCACTCACAATAGATTGAATCCGCTTCCCCCCGATGTCAGAACATAGATAGTGATGCCGGGATACTGATAATCATGCCGAATGGACTGAATCAATGACAACCCTGCTCTATTCCCATCCCGTCTGCCAGCAACACGATATGGGGGCTTATCACCCGGAATGCCCGGACCGCCTGCGGGCCATTCTGGTGGCCTTGGAAGAGGACGCCTTCGATGCCCTGGAACGCCGCGAAGCCCCATTGGCTGACCCGGTCTGGCTGGAACGCAATCACGCCGCGGGCTATGTGGAAGCAATTTTCGAGAACATGCCGTCATCGGGCACCGTCCAACTGGACCCGGACACAGCTATGTCGCCACAGTCCGGCGAGGCGGCGTTGCGCGCCGTCGGCGGGCTTTGTGATGGCGTCGATCAGGTAATCGGTGGAAAAGTGTCGAATGCCTTTTGCGCCGTCCGCCCGCCCGGCCATCACGCGGAATCGTCCCAGGCCATGGGCTTTTGCCTGTTCAACAACGTCGCCGTCGCCGCCCAGTACGCCCGCGCCGAACATGGCCTGGAACGGATAGCAGTGGTTGATTTCGATGTTCATCACGGCAACGGCACCCAGCATGCCTTCGAGGCCGACGCCAACCTGTTTTATGCTTCCAGCCACCAGTCGCCCTGTTACCCGGGGACCGGCCGGGAGAGTGAAACGGGCGTTGCCAATAACATCGTCAACCAAATCCTGGCGCCGGGCGAAGGCTCGGTTCCCTTCCGCAAGGCCTATGAAAACGTCATCCTGCCGGAACTTGAAAAATTCAAACCGGAACTGTTGCTGATCTCCGCCGGTTTCGATGCCCATGACCGCGACCCGCTGGCACAGTTATGCTTGCAAGATGACGACTTCGCCTGGGTCACCCGGCAACTTCTGGGGGTCGCCGATCAGTGCTGTGAAGGCCGCGTCGTGTCGACCCTGGAAGGGGGCTATGACCTTGATGCCCTGGCCAACAGCGTCTCGGCCCATGTTGGGGAACTGATGCGCGGCTGAAAAAACCGGCCGGCCAGCCTGATTTCTTGAAATGATCAGCTTGCCGGTGGAATAATCAATAGCCACGAACAGCCTCTTACACTTTATGGTTACAACTTTTGGATAGTAATCATCAGGCCTTCATTATTGATTAAAACTGATTCTTAATCCTTAGCCTTTCATATTGCTTATTTATACATTTTTATATTGTAATAAACTGTATCCCATCCCATATGCCTGATGTTGCCGAGTGTTCGCGTAACAAACGCATTGGTTATTCTTGGAAACCAAAACGTTCAATCAAACTGTTTTTGGGAAGAATAAAATGGATCACTTTAAACTCTCAACTAAACTATGGTTCATCGTCGGCGCCGCCCTAATCGGTATGGTGGTGGTTTCCGGCATCGGCCTTTTCCAACAGAAGAATCTGATGTTGGAAGACAGGCGCGTCAAAACACAGCATGTGGTTGAGGTCGCTGGTTCCGTAATCTCTCATTTCGCCGCTATGAGCGAAAAAGGCCTGATTTCGGAAAAAGAGGCTCAAACCAAGGCCAAAAACGCCGTCAAGATGCTCCGGTATTCAGGAGGTAAGGAATACCTCTGGATCAACGACAACAAGGCGGTGATGGTCATGCACCCCATTAAGCCGGCCCTGGACGGCAAGAATTTAGCTGCATTCAAGGACCCGACGGGCAAGCTCCTGTTCACTGAGATGGTCAACGTCGTGAAAAAGAGCGGCTCCGGATTTGTAGATTACATGTGGCCGAAACCGGGAGCTGACAAGCCGGTGGCAAAAGTCTCATACGTCCTTGGTTTTCCGAAATGGAATTGGATCGTCGGTTCCGGTATTTACCTAGACGATGTCGATGCCGCCTTCAAAAAAATCGTGCTGACTTTTGGCGGTATCGTTCTGGCCATTGTCGGAGCGATTTTCGCCCTGGCGTTTTTTATCGCCAAAAACACCTCATCTCCGATCATTGCCCTGACGGAAGATATGACCCAGCTGGCTTCGGGTGATAAAACACTGGAAATTACGGGTACCGAACGGGGCGACGAAGTTGGCGCCATGTCACGTGCCGTCGAAGTGTTTAAAACCAGCATGATCGAAGCCGATAGACTCTCCGAAGAACAGGAGAAAGAACGTGAGGAGCAAATCAAGCGTTCGGAAAATATTGAACAACTATCGGTCAATTTCGACCAAATTTCCGTTAGCGCCATTACCTCCCTGACCGAAGCCTCGACGGAACTTGAACAGACGGCAGAAGCCATGTCGACGATTGCCGAACAGACTACGGAACGGTCCATGACCGTATCCTCGGCTGCCGAGCAAGCGGCGGCCAATGTGCAAACCGTTGCTTCGGCGGCGGAGGAACTCTCCAGTTCCGTTGTGGAAATCAGCCGTCAGGTTCATAAATCGTCATCAGTCGCTGCCAGTGCCGTCAAGCAGGCTGAGGACACCCATGTCACGGTGCAAGGGTTGGTGGACGCTGCCCAAAAGATCGGGGAAGTCATCGGCTTGATTACCGATATTGCCGAACAGACAAACTTGCTGGCCCTCAATGCAACGATTGAAGCGGCACGGGCCGGAGACGCCGGCAAGGGATTTGCCGTTGTAGCTTCGGAAGTGAAAAACCTTGCCAATCAGACGGCGCGGGCTACGGAAGATATCGAAGGCCAGGTTTCCTCGATACAGATTGCCAGTCAGGAATCGGCGGAAGCCATCCAGAACGTTGCCACGACCATTAAGGAAATAAACGAGATTGCTTCCAGCATCTCAGCCTCCGTTGAGCAACAGGGGGCGGCAACGCAGGAGATCGCACGCAATATGGAACAAGCTTCCGAAGGAACGAGGGAAGTATCTTCCAATATTTCCAACGTTAACAAGGCGGCCAATGAAGCCAAACAATCATCCGACCAGGTGTTGGAGACAGCGGCTCAGGTTTCATCGCGCTCCCATACCCTGGGTGATGAAATCAACGGCTATATCAATAGCATTAAAGCGGCATAAGAGCCTCAAACCGGCAGGCCTTTCGGAGGCCTGCCGGATAGACCCGGCAATTCCCGGAAACAAACCTATTGATGGTTTCCGGTTTAAACGGCAGACCGATCAGCGGCAAAGAAACCGGGATCGGTCTGTTGCGTTTCAAATTGTTTGCCCAGGCCTTATTTCTGGTCCGGCATCTTGATCGGGTTGGGGCCAAACAGGGGAATCCGTTCAACCAGGGCTTCCAGAAAAATCAGTTCCTCATCCCGGTGGTTGACCATTTGTGACGGTTGCTGGAAGACCCCTCCATGTTGGGCCGGGTCGGCGTGGATATCCCGGGGGTCGTCATGGTGGAAGGTGTCGAGCACCACGGCTTCCGACGGATTTAGTTTGGTTCGCAGGATTGCCTGGCCGTAACACAAACAGATGTAATCCAGCGCCGGTGAAGCTTCCACATAACAACCGGTACCGCGGATGCCGATGGAGGCCAGAGGCGTATCGATGACCAACCGGCCCGGCCCAAAGACCGAAAGAATCTTGCCGGAAACCACCGTCAGAACTTTGTCGGCAACGCCGCGTTCCGGGAAAATGACCTCACTGCCCGGCCGCATCAGATAGGCATTGGCATCGATAACCATTACCGCTTCGCCGTCTGGGCCGGTAGTGACGGTATCGCCGGGAGCGACGATGAAACCTTGTTGTACGGCCGCGCCGTTGACCCGAACGGAGCCAGCAATCCGGCGCATACCGGGCTTGACCATTGCCTTGAGCGGCCTGGGCAGCAAACCGGTGAGTCCTAAGGCGCTCGCTTTCAAAGTCCAGCGGAGAATGGTTCGGCGGTTAAAGATCATAGCATGTCCCTGGTGATGAAGGTTGCCTCTATAAGGTATGTGAAAGGCCGTCCCGGAACACTACAAAACTGTCTTTTTCCATCACGGTCCAGTTTTCGTTGTCGGTCAGCGGTCGGGTGGCGATAACCGTGACCACATCATGGGCCGATGTTTGTTTGCGGAAATCCACCGTCAATTCATCA
Source organism: Rhodospirillales bacterium (assembly GCA_016776525.1). Classification (GTDB taxonomy): domain Bacteria; phylum Pseudomonadota; class Alphaproteobacteria; order Rhodospirillales; family JADHTD01; genus JADHTD01. The sequence continues at coordinate 10,048 of JADHTD010000021.1, read as the reverse complement.
TCGATGAGGCTGGCTTCACCGAAATGGCGCGCGCCGTGTTAACCAAGCCGGGAATTTTGGGTGTTGTTGCAAAGGGGCTAAATTGGCTACCATAAACTCTTCCGCTTAGGGGGGTAATCAAACAGCGGCAGGTGCCGCCGAAATCAAAATTAAGGAGGGGGCTATGATTTACCGTTTATTGTGCGCACTCGGGCTTTTGGCTGCTGTCGGTTTCACCACCGAAGCGGCGGCGCAGGACAAGATTCTTTTTAATGTTTTCACACCACCGAAAGCCAACCCGTCGCGCATCATTTATCCCTGGATGAAGGACATCAACGCGGCCAGCAAGGGCGCCCTGAAAATGGAAGCCCCGGCCAAAAGCCTGGCCCCGCCGCCGCGCCAGATGGACATTGTGACGCAAGGCATCGCCGACGGTGCCTTCATCTTTACCGGTTTCCTGCAAAAACGCATTCCGCATGTGCAGTTTTCCATCATGCCGCTGACCCATACTTCGGCGGTTGCCGACGGGGTGGCGCTGTGGCGGACCTACAACAAATTCTTTAAGGCTAAGAACCCCTATAAGGATGTCGTCCTGCTGGGCTTCTTTTCGGGCGCCGGGGGCCATTTTTACAGCTTGAAAGACAAACCGATCACGACAGCCACCGACTTTAAGACAATGAAGATGTGGTCGCTGCCGGCCTGGACCGCACTGTCCCTGAAGAACATGGGAACAGCAGTGGTTCCGGGACCCGCCGTGCGCATTTATCCGATCGTCTCCAAAGGCACGGTCGATGCCTATGCCGGGCTTGATATGGCTGATTCCTATGCCTTCAATGTGGCCCAGTTCGCCAAGTCGGTTACTGAAGTGCCGGGCGCCGTCTTCAGCCCGACCTTCTCGGTCTTTCTCAGCAAGGCCAAGTGGGCGAAGCTGTCGCAGGCCAACCGGGATCTGATCCTGTCCATGTCCGGCGAGAAACTAGCGCGGCGGGCCAAAAGCTGGGACGACGGCGTCAAGGGCGCGACGGCCAAGTTCAAGAAAGCCGGCGGCAAGATCGCCCCGGCCTCGGCCGCCTTGACCACGGCCTACAAGGGTGCGGTCGGCAAGGTCTACAAGGCCTGGTTTGCCGAAATGAAAAAGATGGGCATCGACGGCAAGGCCGTCATGGACTTCTATCAGGCGGAGGCCAAAAAGGTCGCGTCCGGCGGTTAACGCCGGGCCGCGATCATGCCTTTGGTGACCCCCGTTGATCCGCAAAGTGGAGCCGGTGCCCAGGCCATTGATTGGCTGAAGCGGGCGCTGGCTGCCGTTAGCGCCATATTCCTCTTCGTCATGATGGTGTTGACGGTGGTCGACGTCGGCGGGCGGTACTTGGTCAACCGGCCGCTGCCGGGCAGTTTCGAGATCATGCAGTTCCTGCTGGCGTTGCTGGTTTTTTCGGCTCTACCCATCGTTACCCACGACCGCGGCCACATCACCGTATCCCTGTTCGACGGGTTTTTTCGGGGCGGTATGCGGCGCCTGCAACAGTTCGTCATCTTCCTGGTCAGCGCCATAGCCCTGGCCATCATCACCCAGCGCATGTGGCAACAGGGAAACATCCTCGACGAAACCAGGGCGATTACCGGCTTCCTGTTATGGCCGATCGCGCCGGTAGCCTATGCCATGAGCGTTCTAGGCGGCATTGCCTGCTTTTTGATGCTGTTGTTAATCTGGCGCAATTTGCGGGGCGAAGTCTTCGCCGATTCCGGCGGCAGCGTGGATTAGATCATGGAAGTTTCACTGATCGGGTTCGCCGTTCTCTTGGCTTTATGCTTCATCGGCATCCCGTTGGGATTTTCCCTGCTGCTGGTTGGGCTGGTTGGTTTTTCCCTGGAACGCGGCATGGCGGCGGCGCTCTCCATGTCGGGCCAGCAGATACTTGATTTCTCGACCAACTACGGACTGACGGTGTTGCCGCTGTTCGTCCTTATGGGTAGTTTCATCCACCGGGCCCAATTGTCAGACGAACTCTATGAGGCCGCTAATGCCTGGCTCGGTCACCGGCGCGGCGGCTTGGCCATGGCGACTGTTGCCGCCTGTGCCGGGTTCGCCGCCGTCTCCGGCAGCTCTCTGGCGACGGCGGCCACCATGAGCAAGGTCGCCATGCCGCCGATGCGGCGTTTCCGTTATGCCGATAGTCTTGCCTCGGGAACAATTGCCGCCGGCGGGACGCTGGGTATCCTCATCCCGCCCAGCGTACCCATGGTGATTTACGGCATTCTCACGGAAACCGATATTGGCAAACTGTTCATTGCCGGCATCCTGCCGGGCATCCTCATGGTTTTGCTGTTTTTTATATCCATTTCCCTGACCACCCGCCTCAATCCGGCCATGGGACCGGCCGGCGACCGGGCCACATCCCAGCAACGCTGGCAGGCGACGCGTAAAATCTGGGCCGTGGTGGCGCTGTTCGTGCTGGTGCTGGGAGGCATCTATCTCGGCGTCTTCACGCCGACCGAAGCAGCGGGCATCGGAGCCTTCGGGTCGATGTTGTTCGCCCTAGCGCGGGGCAAACTAAACGTTGAATCATTTGCCGATGCCTTGATCGATTCCTGCCGCACCACGGCCATGATCTTCATGGTCGGCTTCGGCGCCCTGGTCTTTTCCAACTTCGTCAACCTGGCCGGCCTGACCGGGGCCATGGTTGAGTTCATCGAGAACCTCAACGTGTCGCCGACCGGGGTGGTTTTCGCGATGTGTATTATCTATGTGATTTTGGGCTGTGTGTTCGACAGCTTGGCAATGCTTTTGCTGACCGTACCGATCTTTTTCCCGATCATCGACCCACTCGGCGTCGATCCGATTTGGTTCGGCATCATCGTCATTATCGTTATCGAGATCGGGCTGATTACGCCTCCCATCGGTATGAATGTCTTCATGGTCAAGACGGTACTTCAGGATGTGCCTGTGTGGGCTATCTTCCGGGGCGTCTGGCCGTTTTTGGCAGCGACACTGGTGGCGCTGGCCCTGTTGTTTGCGTTTCCGGAGATCGCCCTCATGCTGCCGGAATACATGATCACCCCGACAGGGGGGTAGGGGGCGGGGTGCCCCCGGACGCCACAGCCTGTTTTACTGAATTGACGTCAGGAGGACGCCAGTAAGGGGTTTTCCGCATTGGCGAAGAAGTTGAGTGAGAACCATTTGGAAAAATTTTTAATCTCCGGCCTGGAGCCTTCCAATTGAATGGCCTCTGTCTTAAGGGCTTCGGTGAGGTTACGCCTTCCCATCCAGACTTCGGTGAGGGCGCGGACCGGGGCGCGGACGTATAGATCGATGCCGTAACCGGGGTCCTTCATACAGAGATCCGTATCACCCCGTTCGAACAGAACCCACCAGCGCCGCTGACCGGATTTCACGCCTGATAGCTCGAATTCGACCACTGCCCGGCGTTCGGCGGGGAAGACATCGGCAACCACATTGCGGCGGATATCCCACATGAGCAGCGACGGATCAAGTTCGCTTTCCGTGTAGTCCCGTTTCAGCCATTTATCGGCCCAAAAGCCGTACATAAAGACAATCGGTCCCAGTTCCCGGCCGGCTTCCGTCAGGAGGTATTCAAATCCTTTGCCGTTCGGAGCCGGGGTGCGGTCGATGACGCCTGCCTGTTCCAGTTCCTTCAGCCGTGATGACAGCAACGACGGAGAGATCAACGGCAGGCCCCTATGTAAATCATTGAAACGGGTGCTGCCGGCCAGCAGTTCGCGGACAACAAGCGGCATCCAGCGCACGGCCAGTATCTGGGCGGCCATGGCCACCGGGCAGAACTGTCCGTATTCAATCTTTTTTGCCATGGTTAAACTCCTGCCAATTGATGACTAAATTTATGCTACATATTTTATACTGAAAATATACTACATTTTTTATACTAAAAATTATACTACAAATTTTATACTATCTGTCCATCGGCATTCCGGGGATTATCCGCCTGGAATTTTTTGGAGGAGGTCCCGATGGACATGCACGTGAATACGAAAGACTTCTTGGCGATCGTTGATGAGATCGGCCCGGAGATTGAAGCCAACTCGGCGGAATTGAAAGAGGGCGACGCCTTTCTCAACGACAACGTCGCTTTATTGAAGAAACACAAATTCTATTCGGCGATGGTACCGAAGGAACTTGGCGGCGGCGGAGTACTGCATTCCGAGATGTGCGCCATAATCCGTATGTTGGGCAGATACTGTCCGTCGACGGCGCTGATGTTTTCTATGCACCAGCATCTCATCGCTACCGCGCGTTGGAACTATCACCGGAACAATCCGGGACTGGTCTTGCTGGAAAAAGTGGCGGCCAAGGAACTGGTGCTGGTCAGCACCGGCGCCAAGGATTGGCTGTCGTCCAGTGGCGAAATGGAAAAAACCGAGGGTGGCTATCTGGTGACTACCAGTAAGGGCTTTGCCAGCGGTTCCCCCGGTGCTGATATCGCCGTCACCTCGGCTCCCTATGAAGACCCGGAAAAGGGCTGGCAGGTCCTGCACTTCCCGGTGCCGATGACGGCGGAAGGTGTTTCCATTAAGGAAAACTGGAAGGCCATGGGTATGCGCAATACCGGCTCCCACACTATCATTATGGACAAGGTCTTCGTTCCTGAAGAGGCGGTTGGCGTCCGGCGTCCGCAGGGTGTCTTCCATCCCATGTGGAGCGTCGTGCTGACCGTGGCCATGCCGCTGATCATGTCGGCTTATATGGGGCTTGCCGAAAACGCCGCCGACATCGCCCGCAAGCAGGCGGCCAAGAACACCGCCGACCCTCACCTGCCGTACCTGTTGGGGGAGATGGAAAACCAACTGACGACAGCCCTGGTGGCCTATGAAAGCATGGTCGGCATCACCAATGATTTTGATTTCGAGCCGGTCGTCGAGAACCCGGACAATATCCTCAAGCGCAAGACCATCATTGCCAAAGCGGTGATCGAGGTGACCCGTAAGGCCGTCGAACTGTCGGGCGGCCCCGGCTACCTGCGCCATTTCAAGCTGGAACAGCTGTTCCGCGACGCCCATGCCAGCCAATTCCACCCCTTATCGGAAAAGAAACAGATTCACTTTTCGGGACGTCTGGCTATGGGTCTCGACCCGATCGACCTGGACCGGCTGGCCTAAGATTGCCCGGCCTCTTGGCCGTGCAGACCGGTCCCAATTCGCAGGCGGCGTGGTTCCCAACGGGGGCCACGCCGTTGGCGGTTTATTGCAGGCGGTCGACGAGGTGGCGGATGTAATCCTGGTCCAAATGTTCCCGGTTACCGTCGCCGAAGGCCCGTTTACCGGTACCGTCGAAGACGAAATTGGCGGGCACATAGACCAGGGGGGCAAAAGCCTTATTGATTTTATCGGTCTCCCGGATAATGCGGATATCGGGATGGAAATCGCGGACAAAGCGTTGCAGGCGTTTTTCCGAGGCGCTGCCGTAACGGCCTTCGGTCCAGCTGATGGCGATGACATTGAGTTTTCCGCTGCCGCCGTCTTCGAGGTATTTACGGAGTTGCACGAACTCCGACCGGCAGGTGCTTCACCAACTGGCGAAAAAAACCACCAGAACCGGCTTGCCGTTGAAGAGTTGGCGGTCGACGCCGGGGCCCTTCACCGGCTTGGCGGCGATCAGGTGCTGTTTGACGTTATCGGAGAGGCGCAACTCCGCCTGGGCGGTAGCGGGCTGGGCGAACACGGCCAGCAGGCCGAAGGCGGCAGCAATGAAAATGCGAGTGATCAGTTTGTTTTTCATGATGGGCCGAAGTCTGCCCGCTGACCTTTTTTTTGGCCAGAGGCTAAATGCTCGCGTCCGGTCAAAATTCCGTGAGGTCCGGGACATTGGCGGCCAGGACATCGATAAGGGCCAGGGCTTCGAGGGCGCCGTGGGCTTCGCCTTTCTCGAAATCGTCGCCGGAAACGGCCATGGTGTTGGTGACATGGGCCAGACAGAGGACCGGGTAACCCTTGGCCCGGGCCAGTGCATAGAGGGCAGCGCATTCCATTTCGATGGCTGCCAGTCCAAGGGCGCGGCCTTCGGCCAACATGCTTTCCGTTTCCCGAAAGGGGGCATCGGTGGTCCAGGTGGCTCCCCGGAAAACCCGCGGACCGGCATTGCAGAGAAGACTGTAGGCGGTGTCGATAAGCGCGCTGTCGGCTTCGATGAAATCAGCCGGCTCCAGATAGTGATAACTGGTGCCTTCGTCGCGAAGCGCCCTCTCGACAACCACGAAATAGGGCGTCGGGCCGAGGCTTTGCAACTGACCCGACGAGGTAATGCTGACTATCAGGCGGGCACCGCAGGCAAACATTTGTTCAGCCAGCAGCACCGCATAGGGGGCGCCGACGGCGCAGCCGATAATGCCGATAGTTTGTCCAGCCCGTTCGAACTCATAAAGGTCAGAATGGTAGCAAGGCCAATGCTCTGATTTGGCTGCCACTCCGGTGGCGATCAGATGCCGTAAGATGTCTCCGTCCGGATCGAGGATGTTGAGCGCCGGGATCGGACCGTCGGTCACTTGCTTCTGCCGTCGCCCCTCGCGGACCAGATTCTCGGGCTGGAAGATCGATTGTTGGCGGTAGCCTTTGTTCCTGAGTATAGGTGGCGATTTCATGCCGATGCATTCCAGTTGTTGATTTTTTTCAACAACCCGATGGTAACGCCGAAACGGGAAAACAGTAACCCAACAAATCAATATTGCCCTATGGCTGTTAACTGATAAACTCGCCTTCCCAACTGGGGAATTCCTAGGATTAAGAGGCTTTCATGGCGAAAAAAGCCATTCCCTCCGACATTGCCAAAATGAGCTTCGAACAGGCTCTGTCAGAACTTGAAGAGATTGTCCGCGACCTGGAAGACGGTTCCGGCGAGCTGGACGAGGCGATCACCGCCTATGAACGGGGCGCCCACCTTAAACGGCACTGCGAAGCCAAGCTGAAAGAGGCCCAGGCCCGCGTTGAGAAAGTCGTGCTGGGGGCCGATGGCGAAGCCGCTACCGAACCCATGGATGACGGCTGAGGATTCCACTTTGAGCGATTTCAAGGATCAGTTGGCAAAATGTGCCAGCAAAGTCGATGCGGTACTGGACCGGTTGCTGAGAGAGCAAAACGAGGATCCGGAAGCCCGTCTCATGGAGGCCATGCGTTATGCGACGCTGAGCGGCGGAAAACGTATCCGGCCGTTCATGGTGGTGGCCGGTTCCGGGTTGTTTAATGTCGCCGAAAGCAGTGCGCTGCGCGTTGCCGCCGCTATTGAAATGGTGCATTCCTATTCCCTGGTCCATGACGACTTGCCGGCCATGGACGATGACGACATGCGCCGCGGACGCCCCACTTGTCATATGGAATTTGACGAAGCGACGGCCATTTTGGCCGGGGATGCCTTGTTGACAGGGGCTTTTGAAGTGTTGGCCGACGACGAAACCCATGCCGATGCGACGGTACGGTCCGAACTGGTTCTCTCTCTTGCCCATGCTGCCGGTGCCGCCGGTATGGTCGGCGGCCAGATGCTGGATCTGCTGGCTGAGGAAAACTCCTTGAAAATGGCTGAAATCACCCGTCTGCAACGTATGAAAACCGGCGAACTGATCGGCTTTTCCTGTGAAGCCGGGGCCATCCTCGGCAAAGCCCCGCAGACCTCCCGCCATGCGCTGCATGCCTATGCCCATGACTTGGGCTTGGCCTTCCAGATCACCGACGACTTGTTGGATGTGGAAGGCGATGCGTCCGAGGTCGGCAAGGCAGTCGGCAAGGACGCCGATGCCGGAAAAGAGACTTTTGTTTCGTTGATGGGAGTTGAAAGGGCCCATGGTCAGGCCCAAATGTTGGCAGACCAGGCGGCCCAACACCTGGAAATATTCGACGAACGGGCCAAACCTCTGATAGAGTTAGCCCAATTCGTGGTCAAGCGCCGCGCCTGAACCGCCAGATTAAGGACAAGACGGTGAACAAAGAAGATAAAACGCCGCTGTTGGACGCGGTCAACGACCCCGCCGACATTCGCGATTTTCCCGTCGACGAGTTGAAACAGCTTGCCGGTGAAGTACGCGACGAGGTGATCCGTAAGGTTTCCATCACCGGCGGCCATTTGGGTGCCAGCCTGGGTGTTGTCGAACTGACGGTGGCCCTGCATCATGTCTTCGATACGCCGAACGACCGCTTGATTTGGGACGTCGGCCACCAGTGCTATCCCCACAAGATGCTGACCGGGCGGCGCGACCGTATGCACACATTGCGCAAGGGCGGCGGTCTGTCCGGATTTACCAAGCGTTCGGAGAGTATTTACGACCCGTTCGGGGCCGGTCACAGTTCGACCTCCATCGCCGCCGGTCTCGGCATGGCGGTGGCCCGCGATCTGGGTGATCAGGGCAACCACGTGATCTCGGTCATCGGTGACGGCTCGATGAGCGCCGGTATGGCTTATGAAGCCATGAACAATGCCGGTTCCATGGACAGTCGCCTGATTGTCATCCTCAACGACAACGACATGTCCATCGCCCCGCCGGTGGGCGCCATGAGCGCCTACCTGTCGCGGCTGATCTCGTCCAAGTCATTCCGTTCACTCCGTCACTTCGCTAAAGAGATGGCTAAGAAATTCCCCCGCAGCATTGAAGAGGCCGCCCGTAAGGCCGATGAGTACACCCGCGGCTTTGTTACCGGGGGCACGCTTTTCGAGGAAATGGGTTTCTATTACGTCGGTCCAATCGACGGCCATAACCTGGACCACCTGCTGCCGGTCCTCCGTAATCTCCGCGACGACAAGGTGGAAGGGCCGGTACTGCTGCACGTGGTGACACAGAAGGGACACGGCTATGTCCCGGCGGAAGAATCGGCTGACAAATACCACGGCGTCGGCAAGTTCGACGTGGTCACCGGCGAGTTGGTGAAGACAATTTCCAACGCGCCCAGTTATACCAAAGTCTTCGCCCAGGCTCTGGTCAAGGAAGCCGAAGCCGACGATAAGATTGTCGCCATTACCGCCGCCATGCCGTCAGGCACCGGACTCGATATCTTTGGTGACGTTTTTCCGGACCGCTGTTTCGATGTGGGCATAGCCGAACAGCACGCCGTGACCTTTGCCGCCGGGCTGGCCAGTGAAGGCTACAAACCCTTCTGCGCCATCTATTCCACTTTCCTGCAACGGGCCTACGATCAAGTTGTGCATGACGTTGCCATCCAGAAGCTGCCGGTCAGGTTCGCCATCGACCGCGCCGGGCTGGTCGGCGCCGATGGGTCGACCCATGCCGGTTCCTTCGACCTAGCCTATCTTTGCTGCCTGCCGGGCATGGTGGTGATGGCGCCCAGTGACGAAGTCGAACTGATGCATATGATCGCCACCGCTGCCGCCCATAACGACGGTCCCAGCGCCGTCCGCTATCCGCGCGGCGAAGGGGTCGGTGTCGAGATGCCGGAAAAAGGCGAGGTGCTGGAAATCGGTAAGGGCCGCATCATCCGCGAAGGTTCGGCGGCCGCCATTCTCAGTCTTGGCGGCAGACTTTCGGAAGCGCTGTCGGCAGCCGATGATCTGGCTGCCAAGGGATATTCGGTCACCGTCGCCGATGCCCGTTTCGCGAAACCCCTCGATAAAGACCTGATTACCCAATTGACCCGCGACCATGATGTCTTGGTGACCATCGAGGAAGGCTCTACCGGTGGCTTCGCGTCCCACATCATGCAGTTTCTGGCGACGACGGGGGGCTTCGATGAAGGTCTCAAATTCCGGCCATTAACCCTGCCCGACGTTTTCATGGATCAGGACGCGCCCAAGGATCAGTATGCGGCGGCGGGGCTCGATGCGGCGTCTATCACCGCCACGGTCTTGGATGCCTTGGGTTATACCGGGGACGAGGACAGCGGCGATGCCGGCAAGGCCGCCGCCGACCAACCGGTTCGGGCTTGATTGCGATCCTGCCCCGTCCCAGCATGAGGGGTTAAAGTCCCAGCCATAATACCCTCACCTCTTGCCCCGTCTCGTATTTGGAGGCTGGTTTGAGGCATGAGCTTACTTTCCGCCGCCATTATCCTGTTCCTGATGATGGATCCGATCGGCAAAGCGCCGACCTTCATGTCG